>CAZNSL010001157.1:0-2059 GCA_964574975.1 uncultured Alcaligenaceae bacterium
CCGGCTCGCCCAACCGAGAGGTCCAATGGCCGACACCTTCGCACGCCGTCGCCGCACCCTCGCTCGGCAACTCAAGCCACTCGGCGTCGACGGCCTGTGCGTCAGCAACCCCGTCAGCGTCACCTACTTGACCGGCTTCACCGGCGGCGCGAGTTACCTCCTGCTCGGCCCGTCGCGCGCCCTGCTCGTCAGCGACCACCGCTTCACCGAACAGATCGCCGAGGAATCGCCCGGACTCGACGTCCACTTCCGCCCGCCGACGCGGACCACACTGCCGGAGGTCGCGGCCGTTCTCGCCAAGATCGGCTGGGCCAACGTCGGCTTCGAGGCGACGCACCTGACCGTCGCCGCTCTCGAAGCGTTGCGCGAGCAAGCGAAGGCGCTGACGTTCCGGCCGACGACGAACCTCGTCGAGGCGCTGCGGGCGGTCAAGGACGCCGGTGAGGTCGAGCAGATTCGCGCGGCTGTCGGGGTCGCGGAGCGGGCGTTCGCCATGCTGCGGGCGTCGCTCAACGGCGACCTGACCGAGCGCGACCTGACCGACGCACTCGAAGCGTTCGTGCGCCGGGCCGGCGGTTCGGCGTCGAGCTTCGAGCCGATCGCGGCGGTCGGCCCGCGCTCGGCCCTGGCCCACGCGCCGCCGACGGAGCGCCGGGTCGGCACTGCCGACTTCCTGCTGGTCGATTGGGGCGCGCGCAAGGGCAGCTACGTCAGCGACTTGACGCGAATGCTCGTCACCCGTAAATCATGGTTCCGGCCGGCCCGCGGTCGGGCCGACGACGCGCGACTCGCCAAGGTGTACCGGGCCGTGCTGGCCGCCCACGAGCGAGCCGTCGCGTGCCTGCGACCCGGCGCAAAGGCCCGCGACGTGGACGCGGCCGCCCGCTCGGCGCTCGACGACGCCGGCTTCGGCGACCACTTCACGCACGGCCTGGGCCACGGCATCGGCCTGGAGATTCACGAGGCCCCGGACCTGCGGGCCAGTTCGCAGCAGGAGCTGGCCGCGGGCATGGTACTGACGATCGAGCCGGGCGCGTACTTCCGCGGCTGGGGCGGCGTCCGTCTGGAAGACGACTACCTGATTACGCCCGATGGCTGCGAACGGCTCTCGACGCTGCCGCTGGACCTCGCGACCGCCGAGGTCGCATAGTCGGCTTCAGCGATGCATCGGGAACCAACAACCCGCGGAGGCGCACCGTGCCGTCCGAAACAACCGACTCCCCCCATCCGTTCGACGTGGCGACCATCGAGCGCTTGATCGCCCTGATGGCCGAACACGACCTGAACGAGATCGACCTGTACGCGAACGACAACCGCATCCGCCTACGCCGCGGGTTGCAGCGCCCGGTGGCGAACCTCGCGCCGCCCGCACCGGCCCCCGCCGCGCCGCCGGCTCCGGTCGCTTACGCTCCCGGCTCGCCCGCCGCGCCGGTACGGTCGGCCGAGACGATTAAGAGCCCGACGCCGGGCACCTTCTACTCGGCGACCAACCCGGACAGCCCGCCGTTCGTGACCGTCGGCACGCGGGTGACGCCGACGACGGTCGTCTGCATCATCGAGGCGATGAAGATCTTCAACGAGATCCACGCCGAACGCTCCGGTGTTATCGCGCGCGTCCTCGTCGAGAACGGCCAGCCGGTCGAGTACGACCAACCGCTGTTCGAGATAGACCCCTCATGAAATGGACTGAGGCCGGAGTGACGACCCAGCGCTGTGTCTTAGCCCCTCCGGGGCTAAGACACAGCGCTGGGTCATTGCCCCGGACTTAGCCCTGAGAAATATGTTCCAACGCATCCTCGTCGCCAACCGCGGAGAAATCGCCCTGCGGGTGATCCGCGCCTGCCACGACCTCGGCGTCAAGGCCGTGGCCGTCTACAGCACCGCCGACCGCGACGCGCCGTACCTCAAGGTCGCCGACGACGCTATCTGCATCGGCCCGCCGGTCTCGGCCGAGAGCTACCTCAACATCCCGCGCATCATTAGTGCCGCCGAGATCGCCAACGTCCAGGCGATCCATCCCGGCTACGGCTTCTTGAGCGAGAACGCCCACTTCGCGGAA
>CAZNSL010001158.1:0-2059 GCA_964574975.1 uncultured Alcaligenaceae bacterium
CAAAAATCCCAATAGACTGTTCATGCCGCGGCGCTCCACAATTCATGAAAGTTCCACGCCGCATCGTTGGCCGTTCGAGGCTGCCTCTCGCCGTCTTGCCGGCGCCGACTTTTCACCGTCGATCCGGCGCTGCCCTCCAGCATGTCGTTGACATCCTGCCCGGTGAGGGCTTCCAGCATCCAGACCTTGTCCTCGGTGGTGAGGTTCGTCCGGGTCACGCCCCTGGACTGATGGGCGGAGTCGAGCCCGGCCCACTTCGCCACGAAGCCCTCGAAGTCTCTGAGTACGCCGAGCCAGCCTTGAGCCTGCAATTCGGTGGCGGCGACTCTAAGGCCGGGATCTTCCTGATAGGCCACGGGCAGGCTCTTGACGTTGCCGAAGCCGCGCAGCCAGGGCAGGTCGAAGACCGCGGGGTCGAGGGTGGGCGGCAGGCCGAGCGGGCGGTTGGGGTTGGCATCGGTGAGGGCGAAGTTGACGGCGAGGTGGATGTCGGCCGCGAGATGGGAGTCGCCGTTGCGGGTGAAGCGGCCGGTGGCGGTGACGAGGTTGTCGGCGAGGTGGATGTCGGCGGGGACGGTGGTCAAATCGAAGCTCGTGATGCCCAGGGCGTCGGGGGTCAGCAGTTCCGCGGGCTGGCTGATGCCGTCCTGGCTGGCGTCGGTCCACACGCGCAGGGAGGCGAAGGCGGCATCCTGGCTGTCGATCCTGCCGTCGCGGTTGTCGTCGAGCGCGGCCAGATCGGCGAAGCCGTCGGCGGCATTGGAGCCGAAGAGTTCGGAAAGTCCGTCGATGACGCCGTTGGCGTTGGCGTCGAAGGCCAACAGTCCGTCCTGAGGGGCGATCCAGCCGGCGCGCTCGGAAATGCCGTCGCCGTTGAAATCGAAGTAGATGGCGGAGGCGCTACTGGCGATGGCGTCGATCGCGCCGCTGCCGTCGAGGTCGAGCACCAGCGGGTCGATGCGCCGAACCAGGCTGGCGTTGTTGGGGTTGTAGGCGGGAGGGGTGGGCCGGCCGTCGGGGTCGTTGGGGTTCTCCTCCTCGTCGAGGTAGATGCCGAGTTCGCCGTTGTCGAAGCCGTCGATGACGAGGGGGTCGTTCACTTCCAGGCGACCGCTGTTCAGGGCGTAGGTATTGCCGGCGGCGTCGGTCCAGACGGACTCGCCGGTCCTGCGGGTGGCGAAGGTGAGGCGCTTGCCGCCGAGATACACCGTGCCCCTGCCGTCCGAGTCCCGGATCGTGTCGCCTTCGTCGGCGTGGTAGAAATCGGCCCCGCTTCCTGTCTTTGCAATGACGGTCGGTGTGCCGTCGGCGCTGTGGATGGACGTGGAAATCGTGGCGGGGTCGATGCCATCCGCGGCCTGGACGTCCACCGTGGCCGATGTCACACCATCGGGGATGGCGATATCGACGTGGTGGTATCCCACATGAGAGACCACTCGGATACTGGCGGCGATTCCGTCCGCCGCGACATCCACCGTGACACGGTCAATGATCTTGTCCGGATGGCTGGCGTCGCCAAGCCAGGCGTAGCGGGTGGTTTCCTTGATGAGGCCGCCGTCCGCGCTTGCCTTGATGATGTCGACCGTCTCCGTCCCGGGGCCGGTCGCGGTGATCGTGATCCGGCTGCCGTCGTAGAGGGTGAATTGGGTGCCGGCTGTTACAGCTTGGTCAACAAAGCTCGCATTCGGATAGCGCAAATCGTCACGAGAGAACCCGGCCGAATTACTAACGTCCCATACCCTGTTCCCGTAGTTGTCGTACTCTTCCGAGTGAATCCTTATGACGGACCCGGCGGGCTTCGAAAGATCGAAGCTGACGCGCGCGGACTCAATCGGATTGATCGCCAGCCCGGAACGTGCGAAGTAATCCGTCGCCGCTTGCAACGTGATGGCACCGATTCCACCGATATCCTTGTCATAGCCGCCGCCGATGTCGCAGTGGTTGCCGTACATGCCAACGACGCCGACCCCTGGCTGCACGTAATTTGAAAACTGGAACAGATTGCGGTATTCGTTCAATGCCTTGACGACGACCACGTTATTCACGTTCGGCGCAAAGG
>CAZNSL010001159.1:0-2058 GCA_964574975.1 uncultured Alcaligenaceae bacterium
TCGGATTTCGGTCCTTCGGATTTGTTTCGGATTTCGTGCTTCGGATTTCGGATTTTGCCTTTCCCGAGTGCTTCGGATTTCGGATTGGATTCCCCCGAGGGCTACTCGCACTTGCGAAGGATCGCTCCGAGGATTTTCATCAATTCCGTACACTCGCGGATCAGGTCGGATGTCTCCGCTTGGAGGTCGGCGGCGTCTCCGACATCGATCAGCCGGAGCCAATAGGTCGTTTCCTTCGACTCTTTGCGGGCAATCTTAAGGCGCATCACGAAGTCCTTTTTGCTCAGGGCTTCGTTGGCTTCAATGTAGTTCGCACCGATCGAGCCGGACGAGCGAAGGAGTTGCCGGCCATCGACCTCGTTGGAAATCGTCCGGGGTAGTCGCTTCAAGGCCGCTCGTACCCGCCTCGCGAACGCGAGCGTTCGATCCTCCAGGTCGTAGTGCACGGTCGGCTGACTCATGGTGGCAGTTCCGTTTCGGTCCTTCCGATTTTGGTCCTTCGGATTTGTTTCGGATTTCGTGCTTCGGATTTCGGATTTAGTATTTGACGGTCGTCATCAGCGCGTGCGCGACCCCGAGCACCAACAGCGCAATCGACAGCGGGATGTGGACCATCAGCCAGCCGTGCAGCCAGTGGTACATCCGCTGCTGCTCCGCGATGCGGCGGCGCTGCTTGCAAATGTCGTCGAGCCGGTCGAGCGCCTCCAGCGCCTCCGCCGAGCCGCCCTCGCCGAGCTTCACCCGGCCACGCAGCGTGGCGAAGAACGCCTCCGATTGGAGCGTGTTGCGCAACAGCGCCCGGGCCGGCGCGTCGATCTTCAGAAACGGCCGGACGTGCTGGTCGTGGAACGCCCGCAGGTCGGCCGCGTAGCCCGGCGCGTCGTCGCCCTCCGGGGCCACCGAGTCGATCAGCGTGTCGGCCTCCGTCAACAGCACCCGGCAGACGTGCGGCATCTGGCCGTACGGCACCTCCGCCGGGAAGCGCCGGGCGATCCAACCGGGCACGAACTGTTGCAGGATCAGGCCGAAGATGCCCGACAGGATGACCGCCGCCAGCACGACCCACAGGGCGACGGTGACCGCGCCGCCGAGGCGCAGCCGGGCGTGGCAAGCGATGAAGACGACACTCAACAGGCCCAGCCAGATGTGGCCCTTGACCCAGGTCTTGCGCAGGCCCCACCACGGGCGGCGCTCGAGCTTGCGCTGGGCCGACAACAGGCCGGCGTAAACCATCAGGCCGGAGCCGATGATGCCGTACCACAAGCCGACCGTGCTGCCGCCGTACAGGCCGCCGGGCGTGCGGAGGAAGAACCACAGGTAGACGGCAACGGCCGCGACGGCGACGGCGAGAGTGCCGACCATCCAGTGGCGGTGGGAGCGGTCGAGTAACACGGGCTGCGTCCTACGGTCGCGGCGTCGTTCTCGGGTAGGAAGGGATTGTACAGGACCGCGCCCCCGGAACGCAAGCGGCCACGACAGCCGTGGGCCCAGCTGCCCCGTTGTGCGGGCCAGCTGGTAGCGGGGGCCCCGGCAATCGCCCCCGCGACTCTTAGAATCTCCCACGTCCACCTACCCCGGAGACCGCCATGTCCTCCCCCGCGAGCAACATCACCAGCGTCCTCAAAGAGACGCGCGTCTTCCCGCCGTCGGCCGACTTCGCGGCTCAGGCTCACATCCCCAACCGCGCCGAACTCGACCGGCTCACGCAGTGGGCCAAGGACGACCCCGACGCCTTCTGGGCCGAGCAGGCGAAGACTCTCGACTGGTTCACGCCGTGGACCAAGGTTCTCGACTGGCAGGAGCCGCACGCGAAGTGGTTCGTCGGCGCGACCCTCAACGCCAGCTACAACTGCCTCGACCGGCACCTGAACGGCCCGCGCAAGAACAAGGCCGCCATCATCTGGGAGGGCGAACCCGGCGACACGCGGACCTACACCTTCCAGCAGCTCCACCGCGAGGTCTGCAAGTTCGCCCACGTCCTGAAGTCGCTCGGCATCCAGAAGGGCGACCGCGTCACCATCTACCTGCCGATGATCCCCGAAGCCGCCATCGCCATGC
>CAZNSL010001160.1:0-2058 GCA_964574975.1 uncultured Alcaligenaceae bacterium
CCTCGCCACGATTGAATCGACCGGGGCGCTTGAGTACACTCGCCGGCTCGCTCAGGACGAGGCGGATCAGGCTCTGACGGCGCTGCACGCGCTGCCCGAGTCCCCGTACAAGAAAGGCCTCGCCGCGCTCGCACGGTTCGCCGTGGAGCGCACGTCCTGAAGTGAGGTTCGCGCCCGGCCCTCGCATTGAGTGTGCCTGGCAAGGATTCGGGGTGTAGCTCAGCCTGGTAGAGCACTACGTTCGGGACGTAGGAGTCGGAGGTTCAAATCCTCTCACCCCGACCAATTCCGGCCGACCAATTCCGGCCGACCAAATCCGGCCGACCAAATCCGGCCGACCAATTCCGGCCGACTCGTGCGGTCGATCAACGCCGCATGCGCGCCCGCCAGCCGGGCCTCGCCCGACATCTTGCGTCAGTGTCGTTCGCGCGGTTTCCGGCGCGCGCTCCGCGTCGCGAGTACGCCGTCGCCCACCAGGCGAGTCGTGAAGCCGGCTCGCTGCAGCCGCATCGCGACCTCGCGCGGCACGTCGCGGTTGCTGGTCAGGCGGTTCGGCTGGCCGGTGTAGTGGAACAGCCGGCCTCCGGTGGCGAGCAACCGCGCGAACTCGTCATACAGTTCCTGCGAATACAACTCGCCGGCGATGCCAAAGCGCGGCGGGTCGTGCAGGACTGCGCCGAAGCTGCCCTCGCCGAAGGCGGCCAGCCGCGTCGTGACGTCGACCGGCTCCAGGACGAGACGCACGCCGTCCGCCGGCGGTGACCAGGGATTCAGCGTCCGCAGCCACGCGACCGACGGGTTCTTCTCGAAAGACAACACCTGCTTCGCGCCCGCGGCGACGCAGCAGGCGGCGAAATAGCCGAGCCCGCCGCAGCAATCGAGTATCCGCTTGCCGCCTGGCTCGACCAGCGCGACCTTGCGCCGCGCGTCCTCCCAGGGCGACACCTGCGAGGTCGGCAGCATCTTGATGCCATCGATCTCGAACGTCGGCGGGCCCCAGTCGGTCGGGACCAGCTTCACCAGGCCGCCGTCGTAGCGCGACGCCGGCGCGAAGCCGGAATCGGCCAGGTAGTAGACCGTGCGCTCGCGACAGGGCTCCAGCCAGGCGTGGTGCCGGCCCTGCCAGCGCCATCCGCGCGCATCCAGTTCGACCTCGACGACGGTGCGCCCGAGATCGAGCGAGCACTCGAGGCGCGCCTCGCCGGCGGCGGCGGCTCGTCGCAGGCGTTCCTGCAAGTCATGGGTCAGCAGCGGCGCGGGCATCACCGCCTTGTGCCACAGCCGCGCGGCGGGCGTCCAACCCGACGCGGCGACTGGCCCGTGGGCGGCGTCCGGCTAGAATCGGGCAACGTCGCCGGAGTCGCGGCGTCTCGGTCAGTCCACTGCCAGGAGGTCTCCATGCATCGCTCTGCGTACACCGTCGCCGCCAGCCTCGCCGCCCTCGCCGCCCTCGCTCCCGTCGCCCGCGGCGCCGAGCCCGCCGCCGCACCCGCGACCGTCGCGAAGGCGACCAAGCCCGTGATCTCCTGCGACGGCAACGAGAAGAACCTGCAGACCTACCTGAAGATCCACGACGTGCTGTTCATGCAGCGCGACGCCTCGCGCGTCGGCGAGTTCTACGCGCCGGAAGTGATCTCGCACAACCTCGACAGCGGCGGCGGCGGTGCGCGCCCGGTGAAGAACGCCGACATGGCGGCGATGTGGACCGCATCGAAGAAGTACGATCCGAAGCGCGTGCTGGCCGACGACCTGATCCTGTGCTCCGGCCCGTACGTGGTGGTTCGCACCACGATGCACGGCAGCGACAACTTCGGCTACGAGGGCAACAAGCCCACCGGCAAGTCCTACTCGATCTCCGCGACCGACATCTACCGGTTCGAGAACGGCAAGGTGGTCGAGCGCTGGGGCAACGCCGACCTGGTGAGCATGTTCAAGCAGATCGGCTACACGCTGACGCCCCCGTCGGCCCCGTCGAAGTGAACGTCGCGGCTCGCCCGGCGCGCATCGCCGGGCGAGCAGCACCTTCCAGTTGACCTCGTCCGAATAGAGCTGCGTTTA
>CAZNSL010001161.1:0-2053 GCA_964574975.1 uncultured Alcaligenaceae bacterium
GATACGACCGGCTCGCGAACGCGAACACGCGGTTCGAGTTGCTGCCGAACGTGGTCTGCACCCAGATCGAGTACGTCTACGGCGCCCAGCCGCCACGGGCGAGGTTCGAGTACGTCCTCGACGACAAGTTCCTCGAGGACCACGACGGCGACGCGAACACCCCGCCCCGCCCGCGCTGGCCGAGCCAGTTCGACGAACTCTGGCCGCTCGTCACCACCGAGAAACTCGCGGTGAAGACCGACGACGAACTCGTGGTGTTCGAGGTCGACGCCGAGGGCAACCGCGAGTGCGTTTTCTCCGGCTTCGCCCAAGTGCCCCAGGTCGACCTCTCGCGACGCGGGCAGGCAATGACGTTCGTGGCCCTCGGCACGCCGGTCCGTTGCTTCGACACGCCGATCGGCGGGGCATTCCTGCGCCAGGGGAACAGCCCCGACGACGAGACCGCGGCCAAGGTCGTCGCCACCAACCTCCTCGTTCGGGTCAACCCCGACGGCAAGCCGAACTGCACGCCCGACGACCACGACGTCGACCAAGGGGGCGCCGCCCCCTATCCCGTCTTCCTCGACGTCCTTCGCCAGATCGCCCCCGAGAAACGCACGCTCTGGACGCTCGAGAAGTTCGTCCGGTACCTCCTCGCGAAGCACAACGGCGTGGCGAACCTCCCCCGCAACCCGCCGGTCGTCGCCGACGTGCAGTGGGTCGAAAACCCGGATTTCTCGATCTTGAGCGAACTGCTCAGCAGCCGCCGGCCCAAGGAAGGGGCGACGTTCTATGACCCGAGCGACCCGGCGACATACGACGAGGACGAGGTGGTCCTGAAGGACTTCGTCGCCACCGGCCGGACGTGGCCGGAGGTCCTCGAGGAGTTGCTGACGCGGTACGGGTTCGGCATGCGATGGACGCTCGAAACCGACCCGGACACCGACGAGCCGTTCTGGCAGCTGGTGATCGACCGTCTCGACGTGAGCGGCGACGAGGGGGCGAAGGACGTCTACCTGCCGCCGACGAACACGTCGATCCTGGATCGGCCGGTCAACGTCGAGGCCCTCCACGTCGCACGCGATCAGGAGTCGGCCGTCAATCAGGTTCGAGTCGACCCGGGACTCGACCTGTTCGAAGTCTCGGTGGTCCTGGCGCCGGGCTTCACGATCGCGGCGTCGGACGCCGACGTCGCCAATCGGGTCGATTTCCTCGCGTCGAAGCTCGCCGAGGCCACGGCGGCGAAGCGGGCCAAGTACCGCGACTACGTGGCCGACGAGGACGGCACAGGCCACTGGAGCTACGGCGGCGCCGCCACCGTGACGACCCCGCTCGACCTGTCGTCGCTACTGGGCGACCCGGACGTCGACGGTGCCCCCGCCTACGTCGTCCGGCGTCGGCCGGGCCGCAACACGCTGCTCTCGACCGACTCGGACGACAAGCCGCTGCTGTCTGAACTCGCGTTCAGCACCGACTACGCCGGCCCCGTCCCTGGCCTCTGGGACGGCACGGGGACGTGGCAGTCGATGGGCCACCCCGGCGGCCAATGGTCGTTGATGAGGGACCGCCTGGGCGTCCGCTACACCGGCGAGGACCCGAACGAGTGGAAGGTCGCCCGCGACCTGAAACTCGTGCTCCGCGGCGTCGAGGCCCAGGCCGCCCCGACCGCCAACGACCCCTACCAGCGGTTCTACCTCAGACTCACGACGGTGATCGAGGGCGACCGCTCGCTCGCGGCCCTCGCGACGCGACGCGACGCCAGTCCGAGCCTGTACACGGTCGAACGCTTGATCGACGCCCGCGACGACTTCCGCCGCGAGGCCGTGGCCGAGGACTCGCTCTACGACACCGAGGGCGTCACGACCTACGTCCGCGACGACGCGACGAAGGCGACGGCCTACGCCACGTCGTTGCGGGCCCGGCACGAGTTCCCGCCGTTCGCGGGGTCGCTCACGATCCCGTGGTTCAGCCTCGGGTACAATGTCGGCGATCGGATCAAACAGATCGTCGGCCGCGACGTCGACCTCCGGTCGAACGCTGGGGCCGGGGCGGGCGAGGCGCCGCGGTATCCGCT
>CAZNSL010001162.1:0-2053 GCA_964574975.1 uncultured Alcaligenaceae bacterium
TTGTCCGACCGCACATAGCCCTCGGTATTGCCTCGCGACCAGGCCAGCACGAGCGACAACGAGGCGCTCCACTTCTTGTCCCACTGGCGATTCAGCGTGAACTCGAGCGAGTCGTACTTGCGCTTCACCTTCGGCATCAGGAGTGCCGACGCGGGGATGCGCACCGGCGTCAAATTGCCGTCGTCGTTGAGGTCGACGTTCGCCGTCAGGTCTTCACCCGGGTTGTAGAGGAAGCAGTTGGAGATCGTGCCGCCGATGTTGGCCGCCTGCGATGGCGAATAGCCGTTGGCCAGTGCCCAAGCCTCGGCCAGGGTGCCTTCGCAGATGTCGTCCATGCCCTTCTTCAGTCGGCGATTCGTGTACTTCACGCCAAACGTCCATCGATCGGCGAGTGCCTTCTCCAGGCCCAGAATGAACTCATCCTGGAACATGGGCTTGATATTGGGGTCGACGACGGTACGCGGATCCTTCGGCGACCCATCGCCAAAGGTGCGTCGATTGCCGAGTTGGGCGCCGAGATTCGGTGCCTGGGTCGGGCCCGTCGAGTAGCCGTTGAACACGAAGTAGTCCTCGTAGAACGTTTCGGCACCACTGAGTCGCACGTTCGTGTTCGAGTACACGGGGATGTAGTAGCGGCCCAGGTTACCGTACAGCTTGGTCTCGGCCTTGCCTCCCAAGTCCCACGCGAATCCCGCACGCGGCGAAATCGTGTTCGTCACCTTGATGAAGGTGCCTCCGGAATCATTCAGATTCTCGAACGACTCGCCGCGGATACCGCCCGTGAGCACCAAATCCTTCGTTGCCTGCCACGAATCTTCGACATACCAAGCACTGTTCTTGGTAACGAACGTCCCGCCGTTTCTGAGGAAGCGGGTCCGAACCACATCCAGCGGCGCCCCTGTGTTGTTGATAAACCCGGATCCGCCGACCTGCGCGCCGTCGGCCACGCGCTGGATGACGTATTGGGCGAGGCCACTGTATGTCGATCCATCCACCGTGGTGTACTTCTCGTAGTCGAGGCCGGCTCGCACCGTGTGGACACCGAGCGCCCAGGAGAAATCCAACCGGTACGCGTCACGCTCGTCGCTCGCATTCGGCACATCGACGATTCCATTGCCCGTCCAGCAACCCAGGTTCGCCGCAGTGACGCCGGTTCGTCGCTCGGCGACCACCGGACAGTTGGCCGACGGGATGAATGTGTTCCGCGAGTACTTTCCCTTGCCGGCCAGAGCCGACAACGTGATGTCGTCCGTCAGCAGGCCGGTCCACTTGACGATCGTGTTCTGGCCACCGGTGGTGAATTCATTCGTTCCGTTGTCGGTTCCCAACTGCGTCGTGTATGGCGACACCGCTTCAAAGTTCCCTTCGCGATCCTTGACCTTGTCGCTGAAGAGCGTGAGCTCCAGACGGTTCTTTTCGTTGATGTCCCAATCCATCTTGGCCAGGTACTTGGGCGAATCGGCACGGACCAACGTATGGTCGTTTTGACCGAAAGTGTTTTCCTTTACTTTCTGGCCCTCGATCAACGCAAAGCCATACAACTTGTCCTTGATGATCGGCCCGCCTGCATAGACGTTGGCGCTCAGGCGCTCTGTCTCACCTGGACCCTCGATCAGGTTCCACTGCCCGGTCAGGGCCGACTGCTCCGCATGAACCGATCGGCCGCGGAGTCGGAGACCGCCCACCTTCGCCGGCTGCCACGAAATGATGCCTCCGCCCTTGAATTCGTTCGTCCCGCGCTTGGTGTTGACACTGACCACACCGCCGAGCGAACGGCCGAACTCGACGCCATAGCCGCCGTTGAGCACCTGCACTTCAGCGATCGCCTCGAACGGCACCTCGTTGAACGCCAGCCCCTTGTTGATGTTGGTGACGTTGAAGCCGTTGATGTAGTACGCGTTCTCGGCCACCGACGCTCCGCCGATCGATGCCAGATTGGTCGCACGCGATTGCGGGCCAATCGAGAGAAAGCCACCCTCGCCCTGAACCGCTCCCGGCGCAAGCATCGTCACCGAGGTCACATTCGACTGCACCGGAATCCGCTCAAGCTCGG
>CAZNSL010001163.1:0-2052 GCA_964574975.1 uncultured Alcaligenaceae bacterium
GCTGTGGCGATTCGATCGCGCGACCGTCGAGCGCATTCCCACGATGCGCCGCACCGCGCTGGCGCGGCAGAAGAACCTCCAGTCGGAGCGGGCGCAGCTGCGCGAGGGCTACACCGATGCCCGGACATCGATCCGCCGGTTCATGATGGACTGCTTTCGCGGCGACTTCACGGCCGCGGCTCAAGTCCTCGACCTTAGCGACCTGTCGAGTGGCGACCGGCGCGAGCGTGGGCCGCTCCTGGCGCAGAAGTTGGCGTTCGTCCTTCAGCGCCGCGGTTACTTCTTCTCGCAACTCGTACCGGATAACCCGTCCGCCCCGCCATTCACCTGGCACGCCGACCGCGACGGCCGGGTCATCGTCGAGCGCGTTCACCCGCCGGAAGGTAAGGACGCCTGGCTCTTCAGCCGGCATACCGTCGGCAACATCGAGCGCATGTACGCAGCCGCTCAACCGGCTCAGCCTGACCACCGCTACGTTCGGCTCAAGCTCGTCGTCCCGGCCGTCGATCCTGACGCGAAGTCAGCGCGGCAGAAGCCGCATGCGGTCCCCGTCGTACTCGGTTCGCCGCGGGTGATGCTCAAGGCGTTCTTTCGCACCATGGACGAGGCCGAGACGAAGGACTCTCGACTCGTCGATGCGCTCGAATTCCTCGACCTGCAGGGCATTCCGCCGACCGACCGTAAGGCGCTCGGCACCAAGCTCGCCACGCAACTCGAAGCGATCTTGCGCAAACTCCAGATCGATCTCGACACGATCACCGAAGACTACGACGCCTTGCCGCTGACGCTCGGCAAGGGAGAATTGCGCATCGACCTCGCCCGCGGCCGTGACGGGGCGTGGCGGTTCACCGAGGCAACGGTGATGCAGATTCCCGCCCTATTCGAGAAGCTCAACGCCCGCGACCGGGCCGACCGCGAGCAGGCCGCCCAGTTCGACACGGCCCGCGACACGGTCGTCACATTCCTCGGCGCGGTCAACGCCGGCGACATCGAACAGGCTGCTCGCTGCCTCGATCTTTCGAGCTTCCATCCCGGCGCTCGCGACGAACTCGGCCTGGTTCTGGCGGCGAAGCTCAAGTACGTTCTCGATCGCTTGGGACGCATTTACGTGCAGGAGATTCCCGACGAACCGGAGGGGCCGCGCTACGTCCTACACCGCGGCGACCTCGGTAAGATCGTCGTCGCTCGCAGGTCGGAGGAACCGCGAAAGGGTGCGTGGCTATTCACGCCGGAAACGGTCGAGCGCGTCGAGCGGATGTTCCGCACGGTCGCCGAGCGGCCGCCGGCCGAGTCGATGGCGGGAATGAACGATGTCCGCACTTCGCCCGCATTCTACGACGCTCCCGGCGTCTGGGTGCGCCTCAAGATGCCGTCGTGGCTGCGGCTGCCGATCGTCGGCATGGACGGCTATCAGTGGCTCGGTCTGGTGCTGGCGGCCTTGATGAGCTGGCAGGTGGCCAAGGTGAGCCTATCTCTCGTTCACCGCTTCGTGAGTTGGCTGTTACACAAGAGTGGGTCGGCCCTGTCGACGCGCTACGTTGCCCGAAAGCTCAAGCCGCTGACGTGGCTGGCGGCCGTCTGGCTTGGCTTCCACATGGTGGCGCTTCTGGACCTGCCGGCGACGCTCGCCAACGACGTGATGCCGATGAAGAAGTTCCTGCTTGCCGGCCTGATTGGCTGGCTCGGCTTCCGCCTCGTGGACTTGATCCTGGGTATCTACACCAACAGCGAGTTCCTGCGGCCGCACCGCAGTCTCGGCGACATGATCGCGCCGGTGACGGTGCGGGCGGCCAAGGGTTGCGTGGCGATTTTCGTCGCCGTGTACGTCATCTACCAGGTCGGTCAGGGCGACATGCTCGGCCGGTTCCTGACCGGCCTCGGCGTCGCCGGTCTCGCCGCGTCGCTGGCCGCCCAGGACGCGCTGAAGAGCTTCTTCGGCACGCTGCTCCTCATCGGCGAGCGGTCGTTCAAGATCGGCGACCGCGTCGTCGTCAACGGCCAGGAGGGCGTGGTCGAACAGGTCGGATTCCGTTCGACGCGACTGCGCACAAC
>CAZNSL010001164.1:0-1263 GCA_964574975.1 uncultured Alcaligenaceae bacterium
GGTCACGCTGGACAACGTGCGGGTGACAAATCACGTTGGGTCGAACAGCGTCATCTACATGATCGGCGATTCGCTGACGATCAACAACAGCCGGATCGACGGCAACGCGGGCGCTCTGTTCGTCAACGTCCCGGAGGCGGTGACCACCATCCGCAACACCGTGTTCAGCGACAACGCAACGGATACGAACGGCGGCGCGATCTCGAACAATGGGACCCTGCGTCTGATCAACGTCACCTTGAGCGGCAATAGCTCCGCCGGCAACGGCGGGGCATTGAAGCTCACCGGCCCGACCGAGTTGTACAACGTCACCATCGCCAACAACCTGGCGGACTCCGATGCCGATGAGAGCGGCGACGGCGGCGGGGTTTGGATCGATCCGGCGGCGTCGGTCGTGGCCGCCAACACGCTCATCGCCAACAACGGCGACGGATCGCTCACCACGGATCACGCCGACTGCAGCGGCACGCTCAACAGCCTGGGGACCAATTTGATTGAGAGCATGACTGGCTGTATTGTCGCGGGGTTTTCCAACAACATCCTCGGCCTCGACCCCGTCATCGGCGCGCTGGCCAACAACGGCGGCCAGACGTTCACCCACGCGTTGTTGGCCGGCAGCCCGGCGCTCAACGCCGGCGACAACGGCGGCTGCCGCGAGATCAACGGAGTATTGGTCGGTGTCGATCAGCGCGGCTATGCGCGCGTGGATCGCTGCGACATTGGGGCCTTCGAGGCCAACTCGCCGGGCACGCCCACGCCGTCCGCCACGCCGACGATGACGGCCACACCGACGGTCACGCGGACGCCGACCCCGTCCTCGACGCCAACGCCCACGCCAACAGCGACGCAGACCCTACCGGCGACGGCGACCGCGACGGCCACCACCAGCCAGGTGCCGCCTCAGAAGTTATGGCTCCCGGAGATTCATCAGGATCAGTCCTTGTTGCCCGGGGGCGCTGTGCCCCGGCCGGACCGTGATCGGCGCGGCGTGGGAACCGCCGAGCTCCGGCTCACGCGCTGAATCTGGCTGGCCCGCCACACTCGACGATCAATGGCACACCCAACCCAATGGGCCCACTCAACAGCCTCGTGCGGCCCGGCCGGCGCCGCCGCCCCACGGAGAGCTGTGCTAGAAACGTCAAGACGCCGGGCGCGCCTGTCCTATACTGGCATCATGAGCCTCCGACACACACATTGGGTCCGCGCCGTCGGCGCCGCGGTCGTCGCCGAAGTCCTTTTGATCGCTGCAGCCTTCGGTTGGGT
>CAZNSL010001164.1:1273-2044 GCA_964574975.1 uncultured Alcaligenaceae bacterium
AAGCCCAAAACCAACGCGTAGACACACACCACGCAGTAGACCACCAAGCGCGTCGCCGAGCCGGCGGACGAGGTGGAGACCATCCCAGAGCTGAAAAGGCATTCGATCTACAATCCCATCCGCAACCTCAACCCGAACCAGCCGCTCGCTGTCTATGCGCGACACGCCGTTGAGTCGGGGCAATGGGTGTCGATCCAGACCGGCATTCCTTTGTTCTATGCGGCAGCGCGCTGGATCGCGCGGACCCGGCCGACGGCGATGACCATGTGCCTGATCGTGCTGGCCGTCGATGCCGTCATCCTAGCGCTGGCGGCCGGCACCACGGCGTTGCCGGTGCTGTGGCTGATCGCCCTGAGCTACGTCTCTAAGTTGGCGGCAGCCTGGTTTGGCGGAACGCCAATCGTCCCGGGGGCGAGGCCGAAGCCGCGATGACTCCTGGTTGGGAGACAATCCTGCCGCTGTTGGTGTACATCCAGGCCCATCTGGATGGCGACCTGAGCCTGACGGCGCTCAGCCAGAAGGCGCGGCTCTCGCCTTCGTATCTTCATCGCCTGTTTCGGTCCGCGGTTGGTGAGACGCTCAAGGCCTACACCGCGCGTCTGCGGCTCGAGCAGGCCGCCTTTCGGCTCGTCATCCAGGACGGCACCCTGCTCGACGTCGCCCTGGACTGCGGATACAACAGCCACGAGACGTTCACGCGCGCCTTCCGGAGACGCTTCGGACTATCGCCCCAGGCCTACCGCCTCCGCGCGCGCCGGTCGTTGCCGCCCG
>CAZNSL010001165.1:0-961 GCA_964574975.1 uncultured Alcaligenaceae bacterium
GCCCCTCCGGGGCTAAGCCTCGGCTGAGGGCGGAACTGTGGGCCTGTTCGACTTCCTCTTAGGTGGCGGCAAGGGCAAGACCGGCAAGCCGCGGACCATGATGAAGAAGTCCGACCTCAAGAAGCGCTTCGAACTCTACTCCCGCTCTGGGCAGGGTTCGATGTCGAAGGTCTGGCGCGCCTACGACCGTACCCTCGGCCGCACCGTCGCGCTGAAGCTGCTCGACAAAGAGAAGACGGCCAAGTTCGAGGCTCGTTTCGTCGGCCGCAACAAGCCGAGCGAGGGCGAAATCTGCATCGCGCTCAACCACCCCAACATCGTCAAGACCTACGAGTACGGCATCACCACCCAGGGCGAGCCGTTCATGAGCATGGAGTGGATCGACGGCGTCGGCCTCAACTTCCTCGTCGAGACCAAAAGCCCCGGCCTACAACGTAAGGCGGTCGATTACCTGATGCAGATCTGCGATGCGCTGGCGTACATGCACGGCGAGAAGTGGCTGCACCGCGACCTGTGCCCGCGCAACGTCATGGTTACCAACGAGGGCAAGATCAAGCTGATCGACTTCGGCCTGACCATCCCGTTCACGCCCGCGTTCTGCGAGCCGGGCAACCGTACCGGCACCCCCGACTACCTCGCGCCGGAGGTCATCAAGCGCCAGCCGACCGACCACCGCGTCGATCTGTTCGCCCTCGGCGTGACCGCCTACGAGATCTTCACCGGCGGACTGCCCTGGCCGCAGGCACGCGGGTCGATGGACGTGCTACTCAAGCACCTGCGCCAGCCGCCGCGCGACCCGCGCGAGCTGAAGCCGAAGATGGACGACGCGACGCGAGCCTTGATCCTCAAGGCGATCGAGCGCGAGCCGAAGGATCGCTTCCAGACGGCCGCCGCGATGCGCGAGGAACTCGCCGCGCTGCCGCCGGTGGAGGAATAAGTACTGAGTCGGCGCAGTTGAAAA
>CAZNSL010001165.1:971-2043 GCA_964574975.1 uncultured Alcaligenaceae bacterium
CGCCGGGGGGGGGGGTTGCGCCCCTTGCGCCCCCATTGCCTGGGGGGGCGGCCGCCCCCCGCTCGGCGACGTTCGACAGAGACTCAGGGGGCTGACGCCCCCCGCTCGGCGACGTTCGACAGAGCTTACTCAGCACTCAGTACTGCGATCGCGAGGGCTGCCGTCTCCACGCGCAACACCCGCGTCCCCAGCGACACCGCCCGCCAACCCGCCGCGAGTGCCGCCTGTACCTCGTCGCCGGTGAACCCGCCTTCCGGGCCAACCGCCACGGCGACATCGCCGCCCGTCCCCGGCCGTGCGTCGCCGCCGAAGTGCGCGACCAGCCGCTGCGACGGTAATCCTGCCGCACGAACGTAATCCCCCCAGTCCGTCAGCGGGGCGACCTGCATCAGCGCGTTGCGGCCGCACTGTTTGCTCGCCTCGACGACGGCTCGTTCGAGCCGGTCGAGCCTGGCCGGGTGGACGACGCTGCGCCGCGTTCGCAGCGGCACGAATCGCGTCGCGCCCAGCTCGGTCAGCTTCTCGACCAGGAAATCGCCGCGGTCGCCCTTCGGCAGAGCCGACGCAACTTCCAGCCGGTACGGCAGTTCCCGCGCCGGCGTCTCGCGGCCGGTCACATCGACGACGACTTCGCGTTTGTGGACCTCGGCGACGGTGGCGGGGTACTCTGCGCCGTCGCCGTTGAACAGGCAAACCGCGGTGCCGGGGCGAGCACGCAGCACGGTGGCAAGGTGGTGGGCTTCGGGGCCGCGCAGAATGACCGGGCCGGGGGCGAGCGGCAAATTGACGTAAAATCTATCGGCCATCCGTGGTAGACTAGCCGCCTCGGGGCGGCCGGCCAACCGCCCATACGCGGCCGATCACGGAGGAGCGCGGTCGATGTCCACCACTACAGCCGTCCCGAACAACTCGATGCGCCAGCAGCTCGACGAGCTGGACTCGTTGCTTCAGAAGATGCTCGCGCTGCCGATCAACCAACTCGACGAGACATCCGCCGCACCCCCGCCGCCGCGACCAGCGGCTCCACCGCAACCGCAGGTCGCGTTCGTGCCTCCGCCACAGCGCGCGGCCG
>CAZNSL010001166.1:0-2031 GCA_964574975.1 uncultured Alcaligenaceae bacterium
CGCGGTGTGTCCCTGCTACCTCGTGGCGTGGGTGGCCGACGACCCTGCGGACGATGACGGCGACCCCACCCGGGATGCCCCGGTGGGTACGCCGGGGCACGGTGTGCTGCTCGTGCGCGGCCTCGCGGTGGCGGCCCGGGGCGTGAGAGCCGAGGTCGAGGCGCTCGTCGCCCAGCCGTGCCGCCGCAGTGGCGCCCCGTGCGGGGGCAGTCGCGTGCAATCGTGGGCGATGGTCGACGATGCGCTGCGATGAGCCCTGTTCACCGGCCCGGTGCTGGCCGATATCCAACACGAAGGTGTGTCGCTCATGACCCGACCCGTTGTGCGTCTGCTCGCGTTCTCGCTCCTGACGATCGTGGCCGCCGTGCCTGCCAGCGCCCAGTCGCTGGCCGACGTCGCGCGGACCTCCAACACCGGCCGCACGGCGGCGCCGAAGCCGTCGAAGGTCTACACGAACGACAACCTCCGGCAAGACATCACGCCGAGCCCGGCGGCGTCTCCCGACGGCACGACGCCGTCCGACGCCGCGCCGGCCGCCGCGCCCGCCGAGCCCGTCGCTGACCCGGCCGCTCCCGAGTCCGGCGCTCGCGACGAGAAGTACTGGCGGGAGCGCATGCGCGCGGCTCGCGAGGCGCTCGAACGGAACGAGTCGTTCGTGTCGGCGCTGCAGTCGCAGATCAACGGACTCACCACCGAGTTCGTGAACCGCGACGACCCGGCCCAGCGCGCCGCCGTCGAGCAGCGCCGCACCAAGGCGGTCGCCGACCTCGAGAAGGTGCAGCGCGACATCGAGGCATCGAAGAAGGGCATCGCCGCCGTCGAAGACGAAGCGCGCAAGGCCGGCGTGCCGGCCGGTTGGCTGCGCTGAGCCGGGTCAGCGCCGTGCGTCCTGGCACTGCCGCGGCCGGCGAAACGGACGCCGACGTCCTGGTCGTCGAGGACCGCGACTCGCTGCGCACCATGCTGCGCCTGGCGCTCGAGTCGCACGGCTACGGCGTGCTCGAGGCGCGCGATCAGGCCGACGCCGAAGCGCAACTCGCACGCCGCGTGCCGGCCGTGGTCATCACCGATCTTCGGCTGCCGGTGGGCGACGGCCTCGGTGTGCTCAGGGCCGTGAAGGCGGCCGACCCGGCCATTCCCGTCGTGGTGATGACGGCCTATGGCGGCGTGCAGGACGCCGTGGCGGCGATGAAGGACGGCGCCCTCGACTTCCTCGCCAAGCCGGTCGATCCGGATCATCTGCGGCTCGTCGTTGGCCGCGCCGTCGCCCAGCAGCGGCTCGCCCGCGACCACGAACGCCTGCAGCAGGAGGCCGCGGAACGGCGGGGCGCTCCGGCCATTCTCGGCACCGCGCCGGCGCTGTTGAAAGCACTGCAGACGATGCAGCGCGCCGCCGCCACCGAGGCCACCGTACTGCTGGAAGGCGAGAGTGGCACCGGGAAGGAACTGTTCGCGCGCGCGCTCCATGCGTGGAGTCCGCGTGCCGCCGGTCCGTTCGTCGCCATCAACTGCGCGGCCATTCCCGAGACCCTCCTCGAGCCCGAGCTCTTCGGCTACGAAAAGGGCGCGTTCACCGGCGCGGTGCAGCGGAAGCTCGGGCGCATCGAGCTGGCGCACAAGGGCACGCTGTTCCTCGACGAGATCGGCGAACTCGCGCCGTCACTCCAGGCGAAGGTGTTGCGGGTGCTCGAGACACACGAATTCGAACGCGTCGGCGGCACCGCGACGATCAAGGCCGACCTGCGGCTCGTGGCCGCCACCAATCGCGACCTGCGCGTGGAGGTCGCGGAACGCCGCTTCCGCGAAGACCTGTTCTTCCGCTTGTCGGTCGTGCCGCTGCTGGTGCCGCCGCTGCGCGACCGCGGCGACGACGTGCTGCGGCTGGCCCATCACTTCCTCGAACGTCAGGCACAGGCGTCGGGCCGGCCGGTGCCGGTGCTCGACGATGACGCCCGCGCGGCGTTGCAGGCGTACCGGTGGCCGGGGAACGTCCGCGAACTGCAGAACTGTCTGGAACGGGCGGCCATTCTC
>CAZNSL010001167.1:0-2031 GCA_964574975.1 uncultured Alcaligenaceae bacterium
CAAGCGTCGCGTAGAAGCCGGTCGGTCCCACCGAGCGGGTGCCGCTGATCGTTCCGGTGGTGGTCGCCTGGCTGCCGGCCGAGGCCGTACTCACGCCGCCCTCGGTCACGGCGACGACGCGCCACAACCAGGTCGTATTCGAGGCCAGTCCGGTTTCGACGGAGGAGATCGCGTCGGCGGCCGTCTGGCGGATGAAGTCGTAGTTGACACCGTCCACGGAGCGATAGATGGCGTAACCGACTTCATTCGCGTTGGTATCCGCCCAGTTGAGCGTCATCGTGTTCAGGCCGACGGCCGTGAACGACAGCGCGCCGGGGGCACTCGGGGCATTCGGCGTGAAGGTGTAGGCGGTGCCGCTGGGGATCGCGCCGGTCTGGGTGTCGTTGGCCGTCACGTAGGAGACGGTGTTGGTGGCGGTCGTCACCGCCGCGAACGAGGTCGCCGAAGTACCGAGGCCGATCGTGTAGCCGCTATTGGCGGAGTTGACTGCCATTCCAGAGCCGTAGACGAATTCGATCGCTCCGGACGACTCGAAGAGCCAGGCCTGGAAGGTTCCCGCCCCGGCCGTCGCCGTCGCGACGCGCGGCACCTGCTCGTTGTTCCACTCGACCACCAGCTTGCGGTTGGGCGCGCTACCGACCACCTTGTAGTGGACCCTGCCGTTGTTGCCGAGCCAGAGGTCGTCCCAATAGGGCGCGATATGCGGATTGTTGGTGGTTGTAGCGATGCCGTTCGAGAACGCGGTGGAGATGGCGACGACGCCGAGCCGCATGAGGCCGTTCGCATTCACCGAGAACTGGGTCTGCCGCACGCCGTCGTACCAGAAGTCGAATCCGATCGGCGTGACCACGCCGGCGGTGTCGTCCTGGTCCGCCGCCAAGATCGCCGTCGTGCCGCTCGACATGTCCTCGAGGGCGACGCCGGTTGCGGCGGCGAAGGTATAGGTGCCGGCGTTGATGAGATTCGCCGACGGCGCGTTGCGCTGCATCGGTTCCGGCGCTTCGATCTTATTGCCGTCGGCATCGAGCTGCGGCTCGGCCGCGACCTCGATCCCGGAGACGTCAGCGAGCGCGACGTGAGCAGCGAGGGCCTCCGTCCCTGGCTGCGCCGCGCTGGCGGCTTCTGCCGCCTGGACGGCGGAGCCGGGCAGGCTCAACACCGTCATCAGTGGCAGCAGGAGTGCCAGGAAGCGCGTCGTCATGCGGGTGGCAGTCGTCGTTGTTCGGCGGGCCCGGCGGAGGATCGAGAGCATCGGAATCTCCTGGCGCTGCAGACAGAGATCTCCCCCGGATTACACCGGGGAAGGCGGTTGACATCGGCTGAGGAGCGGAGCGCAGCCTATGCCCAACCGCGGACGAGCGCCAGAGGGGGGGTGGGGTCCGGAAAAGGCCCATCCTCCGGGAGGCCGGGAGAGCGGAAAACGCCTACTCGGAGGGGGGCGGCGGCGGGGGCGGGCTCATGGCCGGCGACGCCCGGCCGACGGGGTCGAATCCTTGGAACCACAGGGGTATGCGGCAGACGAGCCGGACACCGACCGGGCCGGCGTGGCCGGGATCGGCGGCGGCCCACTCGAGCCGGACCTCCTGCGCGACCTCGGTCACCGGGACCCAACTGCTGCGGCCGCCGCCGGCGTTCTCGAGGGTCCATTCGAGCCCCGAGTTCGAGGTACTGCGGCGGACCAGGATCGTGCACAGGGGGCGGCCGGCGGCGTCGGCCGCGAGGGCGATGGTCGAGGGGGGCAGGGCCTCGCCGGTCCGGAGGGCGGCGAAGTCGTAGGCGAACTCCACCCCGGCGTCGCCCGGCGCCAGGGCGAGCGTGCGGTAGACCTCGAAGGTGAGCGGCACCGAGGCCGACCACTGTCCGGTGCCGCCGGATTCGAAGCCGTCGACGAAGATCGTCAGCGAGAGCAGGGTGTCGGTGTCGGTCGCCGAGTTGTTGCCCGGCGCCGGGTCGCTCACGCCGCCGCCGACCGTCGCCGTGGCGTTGTTGACGAGAGTGCCGGTCGCGGCGAGGGCGATCGTGCAGGTCGCC
>CAZNSL010001168.1:0-2028 GCA_964574975.1 uncultured Alcaligenaceae bacterium
CCATCTTCGCCTTCGCCTTGTGGAACAGCGTGTCGGTCTGGTGCATCGGCATCAGCCAGCTGCGCGTGCAGGACTGCTGCGCTCCGTAACGCAGGTTGGCCTGGTAGCCGGTGTCGGCCGACCGGGCCAGGCCGTCCGGCCGGGTCTCGTGGGCCAGCACGCTCTTCTCGGTGGCGATGAACGGCGCGTGCTTGGTCATCACCACGCCGCGCGGGTAGCTCGTGTTGTACGTCACCCGGAGCATGAACCGGGCCACCTTCGCCCGCCGCGGGTCGGCCTGCTGCCAGCCGCGGAACGGCCGGTCGGCCGGGTTGGCGTCTACGTACACGTAGTCGCCGTCGTTGATGCCCAGCGCCTTGGCGTCCTCCGGGTTCATGTGCAACTGGTGGTCGCCGAATCCCGGCAGCCGCTTGTCGCGGCGGAACGGGTCGCCGAAGTTCGAGTCGAAGATGACGTGCCAGTCCACCGTGGACCACTGCGAGTGGACGCGGTGCCGCGTCTTCGGCGTCAAGAGGTAGAAGTTGTACCCGGCCTTCCACAGTGGGTTGACCGTCTGCTTCACCTCCGCCCACGGCAGTTTGACGTTGCGGATCGTCCGCTCGTCCCAGTGCATAGCGTCGAGTTTCAGGCCGAAGTCGTCGGGCCGCACCAGCGGGTTCGAACTGACGATGACGTTCGGCAGGTACGGCGTCGCCTCCGGGCCTTCGCGGTGGACGATGAAGTTCTCGCCGTGCTGAATCGCCTCGGGGATATCGCAGTAGGCGTTGAGCCGGCCGGTATCGGTCCAGAACGGCATGTCGTCGTGGACGTTCTCCCAGAACGGGATCCGCGGGTAGGTGCGGAACAACATCAGGGCCGCGTTCGGTTCGCCGAACTTGCCGGCGAGGATGTCGTCCACCTTGTACCCGCGGGTCGTCGTCGAGCTATCGAAGAGGCGTTGGATGTAGGTCTTCACCCCTTCCTTCTTGTCGGCGAGGATGAAGCGCCAGTAGTCGGCGATGCGCGGATCGCCGGCCTCCTTCGAGAGCGCCTCGGCCGTCTCCGCGAGGATGTGAACGTCGTCGCGGGAGTCGAACACCGACGGGATGCCGCCCTTCCACACGTACAGGAACGGATTGGAGCAGGAGGCCGTGGTCTCGTACGTCTGGAACTCCATCCAGGTGTTGGCCGGGAAGACGATGTCCGCGTACTCGCAGGAACTGGTCATCTCCACGTCCTGGGTGATGATGCAGTCGATCTTCGGGTTGACCACGAAGAGCATGTCGTAGGCGTGCTTGGCGTTGTTGAACAAGTTGACGTTGGTGAACCACAGGAACTTCGTCGGCGTCGGCATGTGCGTCTGGCCGGTGAAGCACTGTCGGCCGTACTTGGGCGTGTTCACGATCAGCGGCCGGTCGCCGTGGTTCCAGTACGCCGGCTCCTCGTCCTTGGTCGTCTTGTTGACGCGGATGTCTTTCCCGTCGGCCTTCGGGTCGAGGTTCGGGTGGAACGGGTCCTCGGCGATCCAGCCGTAGAACCCAGGCCCGGTTTCGGGGGCACTCTGGAACAAGGCGGCCTTGTAGTTGCCGGACCAGGTATGGCAGCCGGCCCCGGGCTTGCCGATCTGGCCGGTGAGCATCAGCGGCAGGTACTGCGCCCGGTTGCACAGGGTCGCGTGGACCCAGTGGTTTATGCCCTCGCCGACGTGGATGGCGACGGTGTGGCCGGCCCGCGTCGTGTCCCAGATGTCCTTCGCCAGTCGCTCGACCAGCGCCGGGTCCGACCCGGTGATCGCGGCGACGGTGGCGAGATCGTAATCCTTCAGGTGCATCTGGTAGGCGTCCCAGAGCGTCATGACCTCGACTTCGGTGCCGTCGACGAGTTTGACCTTGCGCTTGTACGAGAGCGACGGGGCGAGGCCGTCCGTGGCCATCCGGCCACCCACCTGATCGCGGGTGACCGGCCGCAATGCCTCGCGGCGCTCGTCGTAGACCACGAAATCGCCAACCTTGGCGTACTGTTCGTCCGTGATGTGCTGGGCAGTATACG
>CAZNSL010001169.1:0-2028 GCA_964574975.1 uncultured Alcaligenaceae bacterium
GAGCAGCCACTGCTGCGTGCGGTCCTTGCCGAAGTGGACCAGCACCGGCGTCTGATCCTTCGTCAGGTTGAACGCGCCGGTCTCGAACACCGTCGTCTTCTTGTCGCCGATGGTCCAGGCCGCGCGCTGCGTCCGCTTGTCGATCGAACCGTACACCGGCGTGGCCGAGTCCATCAGGCCGTCGTAGTAGTTGCCGCGGATCGTGCCGTTCACGTCCACGGCGAGCTGGAACATATTGTTGGAACTCGTCTCGTCGCCCTGCACCAACGCGAAGACGCCGAGTGACTGCCACTTGTCGGTCGCCGCCGGGTTCGCCGCCTGGCCCTGGGCGGCGATGTCCGCGGCCTGCTGGGTGTACTGCGCGGCCGTACCGGCGTCGGTCCCGTCGACGTAGACGTTGTTGTTCTGGTACACCACGTTCGAGCCGTAGTCGTAGTAAACGGGGGCCGACGGCAGGTCGATGAAAGTGGCGACGGACGACCACGCCGGCTCGGCCCACGCCGCGCCGGCCGCCCAACCGGCCGCCGCCCAGCAGCCGGGGTGTAGCGTGTACCACCCCGGGTTGAAGGCGTAGCCGTAGGAAAACCCACGCCGGACACCGACGGCGCGGTCGGCCATCGCGGAATTCGACCACAGGGCGGTCGAGTGGCCGACGCCGCCAGCCGCCACGCCGGCGTAGTGCGACAGGCCAGCGTCCGACGCGAAGTGGTAGTTGCCCGGCGAAACCGTCGCCCAGCGCGAGCCGCCGGCAACGGCCCCGCGGTCGCCGGCCGCGAAGCCACCTTGGCGCTCGCCGCTATACGTTCGCCCTTCGGGGCCGGTGGCCGTCACGTCGCGCGTGCCGCCCGCCGCCACGCCGCGCGGGCCGTAGGCCAGGCCGCGCGTCCCCTCGGCCGAGTACGACCCGCCGCGCGGGCCGGTGTACGAACGGTCGTACGATCCGCCGGCATAGCCGCGGTCGCCCCACCGGCCCGCAGACCCCGAGCGCTCGCTCGCGCCGCTGAACCCGCCGAAGCTGCCGCCGCGGTAACTGCTGTATCCGCCGGAGCCGCCGCGGTAGCCGCCGAAGCTACCGCCGCGGTAGCCGCCGAAGCTACCGCCGCGGTAGCCACCGAAGCTACCGCCGCGGAAGCCGCCGAAGCCGCGGCCATGCGTCTCGCAATTGAACGCCAAGAGCGCGACCAGGACCACGCCGCACCGGGTTAGATGAGTCGTCATGGTGTCGCTCCTTTGTTCGGTGTGGGAGACGGACGGACCCGTTGAACTTTGACCGGCAGCGTGTCCGGGACCGCCGCGCCTCCGACCGATCGGGCGACCGAGCGCCACAGGAATTCGTCGTCGTTGACGCGCGTGAAGACGTTGACGGCCGCGGTCTCGGTGCCGTCCGGGGAGACTCCGACCGAGTCTTGCACCCAGCGGCCGCCGTCGCGGGACCACAGTGCCTCGCCGCGGCCGCCATCTTCGTCGAACGTCCACGAATGGATTTGGCCCGTGGCCGGGTCCACGCCGATCGTCTGCGTCCCGGCCGATGTCACCTTGCCGCCCTCCTTCGCGGTGAACTTGCCGCGAATCTGCGTCTTCTTCTCGTTCCACGCGAAGCTCAGCGCGACTTCGCGGTTGGGCGGCGTGGCCCGCCAGTCGCCGATCAGCCAGGCGAGGTCGTCGAGCTTGTGGTCGTCGGCCCCCCACTCGCGCGACACGGCGAGTTTCCACCGGCCGCCCTCGCGGACGTGGAACGCCGAGTACCACGTGGTCGTCGGGTGGTCCGATCCCGGCAACTTGAGGGTCATGACGCCCTCCTCGACCGCGCTGTCCTGCGACGGGAAGCGGACGGTCTGCACGTCGATTTCGAGCCGAGCGTGGGGCTTCGCCTTGAAGAACTCGGCGTAGGCCGCCTCGATGGCGGCCCGGCCGCGGAGGATGTCGCCCTCGTCGTGCAGTTCGCCGTTGTCGGTCCAGGCGGCGGCGACGGCCTTGGCGTCGCCGGCGGCAAACGCCTTGACGAACTCGGCGGCGGCCGCGCGAACG
>CAZNSL010001170.1:0-2027 GCA_964574975.1 uncultured Alcaligenaceae bacterium
CAGGGGTGTCAACCCCTGGAAGGCTGGTATTAAGGTTGTCAGCCCCGGAGGGGCGGTAGACTGTCGCCCCTCCGGGGCTTAGCGCCGATGGCCCACGGTTCCAGGGGTTGACACCCCTGGCTACCAACGGCCGCCCCTCCGGGGCTATTCAACAGAGCAATCTGTGTTCATCTGTGTTCATCTGTGGCTAATTCATCTTCCGTCCTCCTTCGCCTGCGTTCATCTGTGGCTCAATCCGTGACGTGGCCGGAGTCGTTCCACAGTTTCAGGACCGGCTCCTCCTTGTTGTGGTCGTAGCCGAGGATGCTCAACGTCGATACCGACAGCGCGAACAGCGCCCCCGCCGCGACGCCCAGGCCGAGCCAGCGCGCCGCCAACGTCCGCGAGAAGTGGCCGCTCGAAAACACCAGCACGTCGCCGTCGATGGCCCGCAACGCCGCGATCACCCGGTCGGCCCGCACCCGCATCTGCTCGACGCTCTCGCCGTTCGGACAGCCATCGCGGAACACCACCCAGCCCGGTCGGGTGGCGCGGATCTCCGCCGACTTCTTGCCCTCGTAGTCGCCGTAGTTCCACTCGACCAGGTCCGCATCCACGGTCATAACGTCGCCGAAGCCGGCCAACTCGCACGTCCGCTTGGCCCGCTGCAACGGACTCGTCAGCACCTGGGCGAACTGGAAGCCGCGCAGCCGCACGCCGAGGTTCTTGGCGTTGCGCTCGCCGCGCTCGGTCAGCGGCAGATCGGTCAGGCCGGTGTGCTGACCCGACAGGCTCCAGGCGGTTTCGCCGTGACGAGCGACGAACACTTGCGGCAAGCGGGCGGACATCGGCGGCCCTCGCGGGTTCGGGGACGGCACTTACCGTGTCGGATACTGGACCACCGCCCTGCGTCAAGGCGACGCAAGGCGACGCCTCCCCGGGGCGTCATCTTGCGTCGCCTTGAACTTGACCGCTCACGCCAGCGCCGCCGCGACTAGCGCCTGCGCTTCCTCGACGATCCGCGCCAGATGCGCGGCGCTGGTGAAGCTCTCCGCGTAGATCTTCGTGATGTCCTCCGTGCCCGACGGCCGCGCCGCGAACCAGCCGTTCGCCGTCGTTACCTTCAACCCGCCGAGCGCCGCGCCGTTCGCCGGAGCCGTCGTCAGCTTCGCGGTGATGGCCTCGCCGGCCAACTCCGCCGCCGTCACGGCCGTCGGCGAAAGCGCCTTGAGCTTCGCTTTCTGCGCCGGCGTCGCCGGGGTGTCGATGCGGGTGTAGTGCGGCGTGCCGTACTGGGCACACAACTCCGCGAAGTGTTCGCCGGGGTCCTTGCCGGTCACGGCCGTGATCTCCGCGGCCAACAGGCACAACAGCGGGCCGTCCTTGTCGGTAGTCCAGACCGTGCCGTCGCGGCGCAGGAAGCTCGCGCCGGCGCTCTCTTCGCCGCCGAAACAGATCGAACCGTCGAACAGGCCCGGCGCGAACCACTTGAACCCGACCGGCACCTCCGCGAGCGTTCGCCCCGCTCCGGCGACGACGCGGTCGATCGAACTGCTGCTGACCAGCGTCTTGCCGACGGCCGAGGACTTCGACCAGTCCTTGCGGTGCCGCAGCAGGTAGCGAATGGCGACGGCGAGGTAGGCGTTCGGGTTGAGCAACCCGCACGACGGCGCGACGATGCCGTGCCGGTCGCTGTCGGGATCGGTGGCGAACGCGACCTGGAAGGCGTCCTTCATCGCCACGAGGCCGGCCATCGCGTAGGGGCTGGAGCAGTCCATGCGAATCTTGCCATCGTGGTCCACGGTCATGAACGCGAAACGCGGATCGAGCGTTGGGTTGACGACGGTCAGATCGAGGCCGTACGTCTCGGCGATGGGTTGCCAGTACGGCAGCGCCGCGCCGCCGAGGGGATCGACGCCGAGCTTGAGGCCGGCGGCCCGCACCGCGGCCAGGTCGATGGCGCTGCCGAGGTCATCGACGTAGGGACGAATGAAGTCGCGTTGATGCGTCGTCGCGGCCCGCAGCGCCCGGTCGTAGGGGACGCGCTT
>CAZNSL010001171.1:0-2025 GCA_964574975.1 uncultured Alcaligenaceae bacterium
GACCGCGGGTGCGGACGGCAGCGGCGTCACGACGGCCGGTGGCGGCGCAAGCGCCGGTGCCGGCGGCATGACGGCCGGGGTGGGCAGTTCGACCTTCGGCAAGACGACGGCATCCGCAGTCGGAGCCGGCGGCGTAACCACCGGCGGCGGCGGGTTCGGTGCGATGTCGGTGACGACCTGGGCCACGGGCGCGACGGGGCACGCAGGGCATGCAGGACTCGCGGGACACGTGACGGCTTCGCGCTCGTAGGTCTTCGGTTCGGGCTTGGCCGGCGGGTCGTCGGCCCAAACGACGAGTCCGCCGAGACCGACGACCAACAAGCAGGCCATGGTACGCCAACAGGCACGCGTCATGCGTCCGTCCTCCTCCGGTTCCGTTCCGGCCGCGCGTTCCGGCGACGCGGCGAGGCGGACAATACCGGAAGGCTGGGGCGTGTCAGCGCGAAATGGTGATCGGTGATCGGTGGCCGGCGATCGGTGAAGACAGACAAACTTCGGCGACTGGCTAAACTGACGTGGTTTCACCGACCACCGACCACCGACCACCGATCACCATGCGTGTCTTCATCTCCCGCCGCATCCCCGCCGTTGGCCTCGATCGCCTTCGCGCCGCCGGCTGCGACCTCGACGTCTGGCCCGGTGAGCTGCCGCCGCCGCGCGACGAGCTACTCCGCCGCGTCGCCGACTGCGACGGGCTATTGTGCCTGGTGACCGAACGGATCGACGCGGACGTGCTGGCCGCGGCCCCGCGGCTGAAGGTCGTCAGCGTCATGGCCGTTGGCACTAACAACGTCGACGTGAAAGCCGCGGTCGAGCGCGGCATCGCAGTCGGCAACACGCCCGGCGTGCTGACCGACGCGACGGCCGACCTCGCCACGACACTTATGCTCGCCGCGGCGCGCTGCCTGCGGGCCGGACACGACGACGTGATGGCCGGACGGTGGCGCACCTGGGAACCGCTCGGCTACGTCGGTCAGGACCTGGTCGGCAAGACGGTCGGCGTCGTCGGCCTGGGGCGGATCGGCTCGGCGTTTTCCCGGCGCTGCCGTGGCGGCTGGGGGATGCGCGTTGCGTACCACAACCCGCGGCCAAAGCCGGAGGCGGACGCGGAGTGGATGGAGTTGCCGGTGCTGTTGCGAGAATGCGATGTGGTGTCGCTGCACTGCCCGCTGACGGCCGACAACCGCGGGCTGATGGGCCGCGACCAATTCGCGGCGATGAAGCGGACGGCCGTGTTCGTCAACACGGCCCGCGGCGGCCTCGTCGATCAAGTCGCGCTCCGCGAGGCGCTGGAGCGCGGCACAATCTTCGCGGCCGGCATCGACGTAACCGACCCGGAACCGCCGGACCCGGCCGACCCGCTCTTTCGGCTGCCGAACCTGGTGGTCGCGCCGCACGTCGGCAGCGCCACGGTGGCGACGCGCGACGCGATGGCGACGATCGCGGCGGAGAACCTGCTCGCGGGCCTGGAGGGTCGGCCACTGCCACACGCGGTACGACCATAAGCCGGGTTCACGGTAGCTCTTTCCGAGCCGCGCATGCAGGCCGCGCAGCGGCCGGAGTAAGCGGACGAAGCCCTTGCCCCCTTCCGCTTCCTCCGCCAGCAGCGCGGCCTGCGTGCGCGGCTCGGAAAGAACCCGTGGCCTGCGTGCGCGGCTCGGAAAGAACCCGTGGCCTGCGTGTGCGGCTCGCTATCCTACTCGCATGGCCTCACCCGTTGTCGTGAAAGTCGGCGGCAGCCTTTTCGACCGGCCCGACCTGCGCGACCGCTTGCGCCGGTGGCTCGCGGAGTTGTACCGGCCGCGCGTGGTCCTGGTCCCCGGCGGCGGCGCATCCGCGGAGGCCGTGCGCCAACTCGACCGCACGCACGCACTCGGCGAAGCGACCTCGCACTGGCTAGCTCTACGGGCGATGGCGCTCAACGCCCGCTTCCTCGCCAAACTCATCGACGCCGACAACGCCTACCACGACAAACACAGCCGCACGAACTGGGGCAAGCGCCGCGACGCGCTGCTCGACGCCAAC
>CAZNSL010001172.1:0-2016 GCA_964574975.1 uncultured Alcaligenaceae bacterium
GTGGAAGGACGAGGCCGCCCAGTACGGGGTCCACTTCGAGCAACACGACGACCGCTATTCCCGTACCTCCGAATGGCTCGACGTGCTGGACGGCATGTGGTCGCGCGAGCGCTTCGACTACGCCGGCCAATACTACCGCGTCGAGGGCGCGGTGATGGAGCCGAAGCCAGTGCGGCGGCCGGTGATCTACGCCGGCGGCGAGAGCGAGGCGGCGAAGAACCTGATCGCGGCCAAGTGCGACGCCTACGTCATGCACGGCGACCCGCCGGATGTCGTCGCCGGCAAGGTCGCCGACTTGCGCGCCCGCCGCGACAAGCTCGGCCTGCCGCCGATGATCTACGGTGTCGCCGCCTACGCGGTGGTACGGCCGACCGAAGCGGCGGCGAAGGCGGAGGTCGCCCGCATCACCGACGTGAAGCAGTCGGCGGCCGGCTACGCGAACTACCAGCAGTGGCTCGCCGGCACGCAACTCGAACGGCGCGTGTCGCTGGAGGATTACTCGGTGTCGAACCGCGGGCTGCGAGCCGGCCTGGTCGGCACGCCGGCGCAGGTGCGCGACCACGTCGCCGCCTTCGAGGCGGCCGGCGTCGATTTGCTCCTGTTGCAGATGAGTCCGCAGTACGAGGAAATGGACCGGTTCGCCGACACGGTGATTGCGGCACCCGGTTCCGACCGGACTTGATACTACTTTCGGTTCACCCCGGAGGACGACCGATGACGACCCCGTCCGCGCAAGGCGCTCCCAACAACCTGAAGGGCTGGCTATTCCTCGTTGCGATCTTCGCGGTGGCCGGCGCGATCCTCGGCGGCCCCGGCCGCGGCCCGGTGTCGGCCGAAGACGCGGACTGGCGCAAGTGGGCCGGGATCGTCCTGCAATGGGCTGTCATGGGGGCACTGATCGGTTACCTCAGTTCGCGGCTCCAGGGCCGGAGAGAAAGTGCGGCGAGGGTCGCGGTCCTTTACCTGGCGACGTTCCCAATCTTCATGTTGGCCGTCGAAGCCCTGCGCGTGGCCGCGGCGCGGTACACCGGCGGTTGGGACGCAAGCACCACATCGGCCGCCGTCGGGGCCGTCGTTGGGGTGCTGACGATGCTGCCGCTGATGGTGCTGATGGGGCGTGCCGCGAAGTTGCTCGGCTGCGTCGTGCCGACGACGCCGACGGCGTGAGCGGCCGCACGCCGGCTAGCGTCGCCAGCCGGACGGTGGTATGGTAGGGTCGCCCTGAGGAGGGAAACCGTGTCCACACTCACTGCCGCGCCACCACTCCTGACGGCCGAGGAGTTCACCAGCCGCTACGCCGACCGGCACGCCGAACTCGTCAAGGGCGTCGTGAAGGAATACCCCATGCCGTTCCAGAAACACGGTGCCGTTTGCTCGCGCGCCGTCGTACTCATCGGAAGCTTCGTCGATACCCACGACTTGGGGCGGACCACGACGTGCGACTCGTGGGTGAAGGTCGCCAGCAATCCCGACACGGTGCGCGGCGCGGACGTTTGTTACTTCAGCTACGAACGGCTGCCCAAGGGCGATGTCCCCGACGGGCTGCTGGCAGTTTCGCCCGACTTGGTCGTCGAGGTGCGTTCGCCGAGCGACCGCTGGAAGGACGTCAAGGAGAAGATCGACGAATACCTGGCCGCCGGCGTGCGCGCCGTCGTGTTCCTCGACCCGCCGGCCGCCGCGGCCACCGTCTACCGAACCGACGAGTTCCCGCAGACGTTCCACAACGGCGACGAACTGACGCTGCCCGACGTGCTGCCGGGTTTCGCCGTGCCGGTGAGCCGCCTGTTTGCGTGAGCGCTCCTTGTGCGGGGGCGGGTCCGGGCGTACAAAACCCGTTCCGTCGCCCGTCGCACTCCCAGGAGCCGCACCGATGGCCGACGCCAAGCCGCACCACGAGATCAACCCCAAGAACCCTCAGGTCTACTTCGACATCGCCGTCGGCGGCAAGCCGGCCGGCCGCGTCGTCATGGAACTTTTCGCCGACGCCTGCCCGAAGACGGCCGAGAACTTCCGCGC
>CAZNSL010001173.1:0-2015 GCA_964574975.1 uncultured Alcaligenaceae bacterium
CTGTCACCACTACTGCGAACCATTCGCCGGGTCTGCCGCTGTCTTGCTCAATCGCTCGCCGTCCCCGGTCGAGACGTACAACGATTTAGACGGCGAAGTCGTCAACTTCTTCCGCGTCCTGCGGGACCACAAGGCGGAACTCGTTGAAAGGATCGGACTGACTCCGTTCAGCCGGGAAGAGTTCGGCTTGGCCTGCGAGTTCGACCCGAGCGTGGGGCAGGTCGAACGCGCCCGCCGGTTCTACGTGCGGGCGCGACAGGTGCGAACGGGGCTTGCCCAGACGGCCAGCCTCGGACGGTGGGCGAACTGCAAGAACACGAGCCGAGCGGGCATGAGTGGCGTTGTTAGCCGATGGCTCGGGAGCGTCGAGGCGTTACCCGAAATCGCGGAACGCCTGTTGCGCGTGCAGATTGAAAACCGCCCGGCCCTGGACGTGATCCGGCTGTACGACGCCCCGGAAACTCTGTTCTATTGCGACCCGCCTTATGTCCACGACACCCGAGGGGACGATAAAGCGTACGGTCACGAGATGACGGATCGACAGCATGTGGAGTTGGCCGCCGCACTGGACGCAGCCACTGGTTTGGTGGCAATCAGTAACTACGATTGCGAACTGATGCGGAAGCTCTACCCTGCCCCCAAGTGGCGAACTCACGTCTCCCCCGAGCGGACGATCCACTCGACAAAGGATAAGCGGGTCGAGGTGCTTTGGACGAACTACGAACTTAGCACGAACCGCATGAAACCAAAGGGAGTCTTGTTCGATGACGCCGACTGAGCGGCTAGAGCAAGTCTTGTCCGTCGCCGTGACCAGTTTGGGCGACCGGGCCGCGTTGGAGGCCAATCGGGCTCGAGTTGATGCGGTTTGTCAATCGCTGAGTAACCGGGCCTGTGTCCGACTTCTTATGGCGTGCTTGTTGGCCAAGCTCGACCGCCCGGAGGTGGACCCACGAAAGCCCTACACCGAGATCGGAACGCCAGACTCTTTCTCCGGCCGGAGTTACGACGAGCAGCACATCACTCGATTTGTGCAGTCCCACCGGCTCCCGTGCAACCCGACGACGGCGTTCCTGACGCCGGTGCTGCGAAACATCGGCCGTCCGCTGACTACCGACGTGGTGCTTCTCGGCAAGCCCCGTGAGTTGTACACCGCCACGCTACACCTGCTCAACGAAGTTGCCGAGGAGCGCGAGTCCGCCGAGGCCGTACTCCTCGACATGATCCGCATCCTTATTCAGATGCGAGACGCGCGCCTCGCCCGGCTTGCCCAACTCCAGTCCGAATTGCGTGCCGGGGCGGGTGCTTTACCGTTATCGTCTGAGGCTATCGTTGCCTTGATCCGTCAGCACTTGGCCTGCAAGCACTCCAGCCGCTTGCCGGTGTTGGTGGTCGCGGCGGCGTATCAAGCTGTCGCCGACCGGTTGGGCGAGCGCCTGTTGCCGCTTCAAGCCCACAACGCCGCGGACGAACAAACCGGCGCGGCTGGTGATGTCGAGATCACGTTGGAGAACGAAGACCGCGTTTGCACCGTCTATGAGATGAAGCAGAAAGTCGTGACGTTGGACGACCTCGACCGAGCCGTCCAAAAGGTGGCTGGCCGTCCACACCGCATCGATAACTACGTCGTCATCACCACTGATCGCATCGACCCGGCGGTTTCCGAATACGCCGCGACGCTGTACGAGTCCACGGGCGGGACCGAATACGTCATCCTGGATTGTCTCGGCTTCGTGCGGCACTACCTCCACCTATTCCATCGGCAGCGGGCCGCGTTCTTGGATGCGTATCAGTCACTTGTGTTGGATCAGCCGGACAGTGCGGTCGGGCTGCCATTGAAAGAGGCGTTCCTGGCCCTTCGCCGGGCCGCAATCGAGTCCGACGAATGATTGCGGGCGGCGACTGCTTGGCGGGCCGCAGACGCCGAACCGACTTATGCCCCCTCCGCCTTGACCAAAAAACAGACTTATGCCCCCTCCGCCTTGAACAAAAAACAGGATGATCGTCCTCCGTCGTGA
>CAZNSL010001174.1:0-2014 GCA_964574975.1 uncultured Alcaligenaceae bacterium
CAGCGCCACGTTGCCGCGTCCGGCACGCCAGCCGTGACGCAGGTGAACGCCTCGTACTTCGCCGGGTCGAGGACATCCTCCCACCGGGCCGGCACGCGCACGTTCGGCGTCGGGCTACCGAAGAGTAGCCATCGCGTGCCGCCGTCGTCGTGGACGATAGGCACGCCGCTCGGTCGTCGCCATTTCTCAGTGAGCGGCAGTTGCTTCGCCGACTCGAAGACGGCCTTGGCGTCGTTGAAGACGGCGATGCCCTGCTCGTATTCGCGCTCCAGGCCCTTGCGGCGCGAGTAGTGGCCGACCAGGCGCTCGGTCCCGGTTGCGTCCGGTACGACGAACACCGACTCGACCCACACGACACCCTCGGGCCGCTCCGGCAGCGGCATCATGGCGCGGGCGAAGCCCGACTTGTCCACGAAGTAGTCGAACGCGATGCCGCCGGCCGGGTCGAACGCGGCGTCGGGGATCGGCGTCGTCGCCCCGGCCATGCGGAATAGGCCTAGCGGGTAGCTCATGCGCTGCGTGTCGCCCCAGAACCACCAGACACGACCGCGGTACACAGCCGCCTGCACCGTGTCCTGCCCGGCCACGAGGCCGTTGTTCGGTGGTGGCACCGAATGCCCGAGGAGTACACTGTCGCGGTACAGCCCTTCGCCGGTCAGCCGACACAACCGCTCGGCCACGTTGCGGCGGGTGAGCTTCACTTCGGTGACTTGCCCGGCCCGCGGCGTAACGCGGACGCCGGCGAAGCCGAAGCCGTCCTTCTTCGTATCGTAGCCGTGGCTGCGGACGGTGAAGTATACCTCGCGACCCATCAGGTCCGGCTCGCGGAAGGCAACGCGGCCAGCATTGTCGGTGACGAACCGGAGGTGGTTGACCGTTTCGAGTTCGACGAGCGGCACACCGCGGCCGGTCGCGGTATCGAGGACGCGGATTTCGGCGTACGGGCCGGGCGGTGCGCTGGCGGCACAAACGGCGAGTACGAGCGCGGCGGTTTGACCCATGCCCGGCACGATAACTGTTCGGGCAAGTCGTGACAAGTGACCGCCGTCGTCTACAAATGGGACAACGACTTACACCGAGGGCATCACCATGCGATGGGAAGGGCGCGAGGAGAGTCAGAACGTCCGGGACTTGCGCGGTAGCAGCCGGGCCGTCGCCATCGGCGGCGGAAGCATCCTGGTGCTGCTGTTGGCCCTGGTCTTCGGCTTGGACCCTAAGAAGCTGGCCTCAGTTATGGGCCAGGGGGGTGGCGGGCAGGTCGCACAACAACAGCAAGGGCCGCGCGACCCGGCCGAGGAGAAGCAGGCGAACTTTACCAAGATCGTCTTCCGCGATACCGAACTCGTCTGGGAAGACCTGTTTCGCCGCATGGGCAAGACGTACCAGAAACCGCAACTCACTCTGTTCACCGGCGAGGTGCAGACTGCGTGCGGCGGAGCGGACGCGGCCGTCGGCCCGTTCTACTGCCCCGGCGATAGCAACGTGTTCATCGACCTGAGCTTCTACGAGCAAATGCAGCGGCAGCTCAATGCCCCCGGCGAATTCGCCCGCGCCTACGTCGTCGCCCACGAAGTCGGCCACCATGTTCAACGGCTGCTGGGCTACGCCAAAATCGTGGACGAAATCCGGGCGACGCGGGGCAAGGTCGAGGCGAACCACGCCTCGGTTCGCCTGGAGTTACAGGCCGACTACCTGGCCGGCGTCTGGGCGCACCACGCGCAGAAGAAGTTCAAGTACCTGGAACAGGGCGACGTAGAAACCGCTCTGAACGCGGCCAACCAGATCGGCGACGACACGCTCCAGAAACGCGGCGGTAGCGGTCGGGTCGTCCCCGACTCGTTCACGCACGGCACCTCGAAGCAGCGGATGCGCTGGTTCCTCGAAGGCTTCAAGACCGGCGACGTGGCCGGGGCGAAGGTGCTGTTCGAACTGCCGTACGAAGGGCTGTAGCTTGCTCCCATTGAGCCCGCCGCGCCAGCGAGGGAGCGTTCAACCCTCGCTGGCGCGTCGGGCT
>CAZNSL010001175.1:0-2014 GCA_964574975.1 uncultured Alcaligenaceae bacterium
CTCGTGAGGTTGCGCAGCGTCGATGGCGGGGTGGCCTTGACGAGCTTCGGCCACGGCACCGGCGAGTCGCTGAAGCGGCCGCGGCAGAGCCAGTACCATTCGCGGCCGTGGGCGCGGAACTCGTCGTAGTCGGTGCGGAAGCCCAGCAAGGTCTTCACGTCGGCGGCACTGAGCGGATCGCGGAGGAAGGCGACGTGAACGGTGTGGCTGGGAGCGTCGAGGTCGGCATCGCTGAACGGGCGGAACGCCGCGACGGCCGCGAGTTCGGCCAGCGTGCGCAGGAACGTCGCCACCTCGTAGCCGAGCGCGGCGTGCAAGTGCTTCTCGATGCGGTCTTCGAGCTTGGCGCGATCGCCGGCCGGGGCGTCGAAGAGGACGTTGCCGCTGGCGATGAACGTGGCGACGTTGGCGAAGCCCAGCTCCGCGAAGAGATCGCGGAGGCGGTCCATGGCAACGCGATGCCCGCCGACATTGATGCCGCGGAGGAAGGCGACGTGGCGGGCGGACGGAGACCTTTTCGACATATGTTCTCCGTCTGGATCAGCTACGCCCGACCCTGCCACCCGCTCGGGTCTCGCGATTGGTGATAAACCGCCACGACTATCAGCTTGCTGGATCGCACCCGGTAGTAAACGCAGTAGGGGAACCCGCGTACCGGTGCTTCACGGACATCGCCGTCGGCGAAGGGATATCGATCCGGTGCCGCGGACGCCTCATCCAGCACGGCCTGGACTTCGGCCTCGAAATCGCCACCCAAGCCGGTGCGGGCCTGATCGTACCAGTCAATTGCCGCGTCGTACTCGCCTTTGGCGAGGCGGCGAAAGTTGACCGGCAAGCTCATCGGCCGGCTCGCTGGCGGGCCTCGGCTTTGACCTGTTCCCACGGGATCACGTCGTCCGGGTGCGCATCGTCGTCGGCAACGCGCCGCCGGAGTTCCTGCCGCTGAGCTTCGCTTAGCCGCGGCGTCGGCCCGGACGCGGCGATGTGGTCCCAAAGCTCGCGGACCAGGCTGAGTTGTTCGTCGACCGGGAGCTTGTCGATGCCGAGAGTTTGGATGGTCGCAGCCACGGTGGACTCCTACGCGGCGAGGGATTATTGGAAGTATAGCCACCATTGCTCGTCCCGCCCGTCATCGAGCGGGACGAGGAAGACTTTGCCTCATGTCGCGGCAATTGCCTCGACGTCAATTGTCGCCGGCCGCAGTTTCGGCAACAGCGTCATCGCCGCGACGAAGAAGCCCAGCGCCTGCGCCGTCAGCAGGAGGCCCTGGAGCCGCGGCTCCACTGCCGCGGCCATCGTCAGCGCCAGGATCGCCGCCGCCGGCAGCACCACGCCGCCCAGGGCCAGCCGCCAGCCCATCAGCGTCGCCGCACGCACGCCGATCACCACCAGCGCCAGCCCCGCCGACGCCAGCACGGCCGACCACAGCGGGATGTACTCCTGTGCGAAGTACATCAACGGGTAACTGCCAGCGAACGTGCCCACCGTCAGCAGCAGCATCCAGCGGTCGAACTGCGGCACCCGCGCCGCACTCACCGCCAACCCCAACAAGAGGCCGAACGCCACCACGCTCAGCGGAGCCAGCCACGTCAGTTCGCCGAGCCGGTCGATCGGGGCGATGCCCAGCACGTCCAGCCGCACCGGCTGGCCGAACAACAGCCGCTTGTAGTCCCAGGTGTACGCCGTCGTGCCGGCCGACCGCGCCACGCCCGTCGGCTGCAACGACAACTCCAACAGCCGCACGTCCGAGCCGTTAGCCGACAGCGTCACCTGGAACTGGTCGAGGATGCCGCCCGGCGGCACCGACAGCTCGTACAGCCCCTTGCCAACGGCCGTGTACGTCACGTCCATTGCCAGCGGCTCCGCGGCAAGTTGGCCGCGCCAGACCATCTTGCCGTTGCGCAGGGCCACCATCTCGCTGGGCCGGCCGCCGGCAGTAATCGCCAGGTCGGCCAGCGAGATCGTCTGCGGCGGCAGCGGCAGTTCGAGTTCGCACTCGCCAGCGTCGCCTTGC
>CAZNSL010001176.1:0-2014 GCA_964574975.1 uncultured Alcaligenaceae bacterium
CTCGACGTGCAGCGCGAATGGCGTAACGCCGAAGGGCCGGGCATCGTCGGCATAGGGAATAGCGTTGGCGCGGAGGTGTTCGACGACGGGGCGGTAGTGCCGGCCTTCGGCGCGATATCCGCCGATCCGCGGGTCGTGCCGGACGCCGGGTAGCGCCGCCGCGACGCCGGCCGGCCCACCGGCGACGACGACGGTGCCGGCGTCGTAGCTAAGTCGCAGTGGCTCCTCCATGACGCCATTATGGCGGGCGTGGCGCGGGCCGCAACCTCGGTCACGGCAAGGGCGCGAAGCGTGGGACCTCGCGGCCATCGACGACGACCGTTTCGAGGAACATGGCCAACGGCCGGACCCACAGGCCGCCGTCGCCGGTGAGCGGTCGATAGACGACGAGGCGTTCGTCGGTTTCGCTGTGCCGAGCGACGCCGACGACTTCGTAGACGTTGCCCTTGTAGTGCCGGTAGCGGCCGGACGGCGTGTCGGCGGTCATGGAAAAGCCTCTCGGTTGCGAGCGGAAAAACTCCCGGCTCGCCGGGGTAGTTTCCGCTCGCTTTTCGCCACGAACTGCCGGAACGGCTCGTTGGCCCGGGGATTAGCGAGGGCAGCCAGAAAGATGTCGCGGTCGCGGTCGGTGAGCGGCGGCATCGCTTCTTCGGGGAACTGGGGTTCGTCCTCCGGCACGACGCGGGCCTTGCGGATGTGGACATTCGTTCGCGGAAGCACGCTCATCCGGCACCTCGGCCATTTCGTTGCATTCGTTGCATGCAACGAATATTCGTTGCACGACCCCACACCCCTTATTCGTGCAACGAAAATCGAATCCGGTCTCGTCGATCCGAAATCCTCTTGCCAACCAACCCTGGACCGATCACCATATTACTCCAGACGCTTCGGAGAAGCGCCCCCTCGCGCTGCCTGTAACCTCGCCCGCCAGTTGCGCAGGATACTCCACGGAGGGAGCTGATGACCCGGGCAGTGGATGCCGACACCGAACGCCTCCTCACCCTCGCTGGCCGCGGTGATCCCGCCGCCCGCGATCGCCTCCTCGGCAAGCACCGCGATCGCCTCGTCCGGGCCGTTGCGCGCCGGCTCGACCGCCGGTTGGCTGTGCGCGTCGACGCCTCCGATGTCGTGCAGGACGCTCTCGCCGACGCCGACCGCAAGCTGCCAGGCTACCTCCGCGACCGGCCGTTGCCGTTTTACCCCTGGCTGCGCCGGCTCGCCCTCGAACGGCTCGTGCGCCAGCGCCGTCACCACGTCGGGACGCAGATGCGGTCCGTTGGACGCGAGGGTGAGGCCGGAGGAGAGCCGGTCACCGTCACCGGGCCAGTGGCCGAGGTGCTGCGCTCCGAACTGCGGACCCGCGTCCGCGACGTCCTGGCCGAACTGCCCCCCAACGACCGTGAGGTGCTGCGGTTGCGGCACCTCGAAGGCCGGCCTGTGCGCGAAGTCGCCAACCTTCTCGGCCTCACCGACGGGGCCGTCAAGGTCCGTCACCTGCGCGCCCTGCGCCGCTTCCGCGACCTGCTCCGTCGCGAAGAGGGATCCTCCGCATGACCCGCGTCCTCGATTCCGTCGCCGACGAGTCCCTTGCCGAATTATGCGACGAGCTGGCCGGCCGCCTGCACGCCGGCGAGTCGCTCGACGCCGACGCACTGCCCGAGTCGCTGCGCGATCTGTTGCCGGCGCTGCACGCGCTCGTGGAAGTGCGTTCCTCCCCCCTCTCGGGGGGGGGGGGGGGGGGGGGGGGGGGGGAGAGCACAGCAACGCGACCCCGCCCGCCGCGCCCGGGGGGAGGGGGGGGGGGCTGTGGGGGCGGCGGCGGCGCGGGCCGTGGTGGTTTTGTGCCCCCCCCCCCCCCCCCCCCCCCCCCGCGAGAGGGGGGACAAAACGCTCCCTTCCTCGGCACGCTCGGCGACTTCCGCTTGTTGCGCGAGATCGGCCGCGGCGGCATGGGCGTCGTCTACGAGGCCGAGCAGATTTCGCTCGGCCGGCGAGTCGCCCTGAAGGTCCTGCC
>CAZNSL010001177.1:0-2014 GCA_964574975.1 uncultured Alcaligenaceae bacterium
TCACACTCGATCCGGGGCATTGGTGGTGGTTCGAGGCGGCGCGGATCACAAATGACCGCGACCTGGCCGGTCGGCAACCCAACGGGAACGCGATCACGGAGTTCCCGGCCTTCTCGTTCGTCCTGGGCGATCTCCATCCCCATGTGCTGGGTCTTCCATTCACGTTCCTGGCGCTGGCTGTGGCGTTGATGTGGTTCTTGTACGGGCAGGAGGTCGACCTGACGCGGCCACCGGCGACGCCGTATATCGGGTCTGCCTTGATCCTCGGCGCGCTCGGGTTCCTCAACACCTGGGACCTGCCGATATACGGTCTTGTGGTCGCGGCGGGTTTCCTGGCCGGCCAGGTGGCGCGTGTCGGCTGGCGGACCGTGCGGCAGGGCTGGCGGCGCCCGGCGTACCACCTCGGCGGCCTGGCCGTGTTGAGCTTTGCCTCCTACGTGCCGTTCTATTTATCTTTTCGTTCGCAAGCCGGCGGGTTGCTGCCCAACCTGATTTACCCGACGCGTTTCCAGCACCTGGTCGTGATGTTCGGGCCCGTGTTGGCGCCGGCGCTCCTGACTCTGGTGGCCGTCGTGTGGCGCCTGCGGGCGCGTTTCGCCTGGAAGGTGATGGTCGGCGCGGCCGGCGCGCTCGTCGCCGGATTGGTCTTTGTCGCGGGGGCCTTGGCCGCAGTGGCCTGGTTGGATCCCGCGCAAAGCGGCAGCGTGTTTGGATCGACGGGCTCTGCGTCAGCCGGCTTGATACTCTCGCGCCGCTTGCTCGACAGCCTCGCCACGATCGTGCCGGCCCTCATGATCGGCGTGGTCGTCGCCGCGATCTCGCGGACGGGCTCAAAGACGGACGAGACTCTCCGGTCGACGCCCGAGCGCGACCTGCCGCCTGTGCTCGTGTTCTGCGGTCTTGTGCTCGCCGTGGGCGCGCTGTTGGTCGCCGGGCCCGAGTGGGTTTACCTGCGTGACACATTCGGCACGCGCATGAACACGGTCTTCAAGCTGTACTTCCAGGCCTGGGTGTTGTGGGGCGTCGGCGGCTGGGTCGGTTTCTGGTGGCTGTTGCAGGCCGCCGGCCCCCGCCTGCGCGCAATCGGGATCGGTCTCGTGGCGCTCACCGTCGGATGCGGGCTTTTGTACACCGGGTTGGCTGTGGCATCGACGGCGCGAACCGAGCCGCCGACGCTCGACGGCATGGCGTACTTCGCGCGTACGTATCCCGACGACTGGGCGGCCGCGGTCTGGCTGCAGACGCACGCCGCGCCCGACGACGTGCTCGTCGAGGCGATCAGCGGCCAGTACTGGCAGGACGGGATCTTCTCGCGCGTGTCGATGGCGACCGGTCTGCAGACGATCCTGGGCTGGCCGGGCCACGAAAGCCAGTGGCGCGGCGCGGCCTTGGATCCGGTGTTGAGCGCCCGCGAGGCCGACGTGAACCGGCTGTACACGACTCGCGACGTGGAGGAGTTCGAGCACCTGTTGGCGGCCTACGACGTTCGCTACGTCATCCTCGGTCGTGTCGAGCAAGTGAAATACGGAGTCCTGCCGGGCACGCCGGTTGTGCGAAAGTTCGAACAGGTCTTGACGCCGGTATTCGAAAGCGGCATGCTGACGATCTACGCGCGCGACCCGTGAGCCTGCCGCTCCGACGAGAGGGAGATCGCCTTGAATCGGCAAATCCGGATGGGCTGGTTTGTTCTGTGTCTGGTGCTCGGGCTTGGAGTGGCACACTGTGCCCCGGCGCCTCAGCCGGCGACACCGCAGCTGCGCGTCGAGAACGTCGGCAAGGTCGACCTTGTGGGCCTTGTGGTCCTGTTTCCCGGCGAGACCCCGATGTCGGAGGCGCGGCGCGTCGTCATCGGCGACGTCGCCGCCGGCGCAACTTCGGGCTACGTCGATGCGCCGAACGGCGTCTATCGGTACGCCGCCTACGAGTACACGGCGAACGGAAAAACCATCAACCAATTCGTCGTCGATTGGGTCGGCGAGGAACCGATCACGGGGAGCCAGTTCACGTACCGGCT
>CAZNSL010001178.1:0-2006 GCA_964574975.1 uncultured Alcaligenaceae bacterium
GTACACGCTCCCGAACTGGGAGAACGCCTCTCGGAGTTCATCCGAGGTTGTGGCGAACGCCAAGTTCCCAACGTACAAATTCTTCGCCATGATCGATCCGCCCCCGGTCGCTGCGGGGGTACCTCCAACGTGTAACCAACTGACTCTGCGGAGAAGGTGGTGAATTCCCGGCGACTTAGCGATCTCGGAGGCTGTGAGGGATGTGACTCAAGCGGCTGCACCAAGAAAGGCCAAGGCTGTCAGGCGGTCATCCGACTTCTACCGGCCGGCCGGGACCTCCCGGCCTAATTAACGAATACTAATCGCAGCCACGCGCGGAATCAAGTGCAAGTTGGCCGGCATTTCGGGCTGCGGCTACGATAGCTGCGATCGCCTGCTGTACCCCGAGGAGTTGCGATGAAGTTTGACGCGTGGGTCGGTTGGGTCATTCTGGCGGGGCTGTCGTGGGGCACATACGTCCCGCTGATCTTCTACGGCGGCTCGGAATTGGGTGGCAAATCGAGCGCTCGCATTCTCGCGATCCTCTGCGTCGGCGTGGCGTATTTCGTCATCGCGGTGCTGTTCCCGCTCGCCCTGTTCCTCAGCGGGCAACAGGAGTGGCCCGACTTGACGACGACGGGCCTGGTCTTTTCGAGCCTGGCCGGTGTCGCCGGTGCGGTCGGCGCGTTGTGCGTCGTCTTTGCTACGAAAGCGGCTGTCGGTCTCGCCACCGACCAGCGGGAGGCCGGCCTGGAACCAGCGAATTACAAGCTGTTCATCGCACCGCTAATTTTCGGCCTCGCGCCAGTCATCAACACGCTCGTGAGCATCGTCTGGCACCCGAAGAAGGGCGATCCGTTCCACTTCGGCATCGAACACCTGCCCGATTGGAAGTTGTGGTTTGGCATCGTGCTGGTCGGGGCCGGCGCCTTTCTGGTACTCTACGCCAAGGAGGCATCGGAACCGGCAGCGAAACCATCTGTCAGGTCTGCTCAGTTGAACCAATGAGCCGAGCGGCCCGCTCTGAGCCGAGCGGCCGGCGTGAGCCGGGTGAGAGTGCGCTCGAGTCGCACTCTCACCCGGCTGACGCCGGCCGCTCGGATCACGCGATGTTATTCGTCGGCGAAGCTCGTCGGCTGCCATGCCAGGCCGAGCGTCGTGAACCGTTCGCGCTTGGCCATCACCTCCCATGGCGTTCGCGGATATTCTTTGATGATCTTGGCCAGCAACTTCTTCGAGTCCGACGCGAGGTCCTTGATATCCTTGGGGCTTTGTAGCTTCTCCGACGCCGCTAGCCGCCAGCCTTTGTGAATTTTCGGGTCCAGTGTCGGCAGTTCGTCCTTCTTCACTTTGGCGATCACCGTGTTGTACTCGTGGACGTAAGCCATCCGCGCCTTGACCTGTGCGAGGATGTAGTCGAAGTTCGCCTGCCAACGCTTCGATGGGTCCTTGTCGCGTTGCTTTTCGGCTGCGAGGAGTCCGTCGTGGACTTCCTCCAACTCGACGAGCATCAGTGCCGGCCCATCCTTCTGCGATCCGGTCAGGCTTTTCTTGATGTCGTCCGTCGTCGAGCCGCGAAACTCCTCAATCAGTCGGTCGGCGTTCTTCTCCATCGTGCCGACCTTGACCTTGTTCAGCCGTCCTTGGCGGTCGAGGGTATCGACGGCGCGAATCACGGCTTCGCGCAACGGCCACTTGCCCTTCTGCTCCAGTATCTCGCGCGGCGAACGGTAGTCGGCGGTGTAGGGCTTGAGAGCCTCGGCCTGGAACGGGAACAACGCCGCGAGTTGGGCCGACTGTTGCTCGGGCGTCTGCGATGACTTCTCGGCCTCGCGCGGCAAACGCAAGGGGGGTACGACGATCTCCGCGAAGATCGACTGCACCAATTTCGGATCGGCTCGCCCGCCGGCCAGCAAGGCGTCCGGCTTCGGCACCTCGAATCGAACCGGCGGAGGTACCGACGGGTCATAGGCCGCACCGCCGGTGGCTGCGGTGCCCGATAGCCGTGGCGTTTGCTCGGCCTTTTC
>CAZNSL010001179.1:0-1554 GCA_964574975.1 uncultured Alcaligenaceae bacterium
GGTCGCCCACGCCGTCGCCCACGCCGGCCGACACCGACACGCCCGAGCCCACCGCCACAGCGCCGCGTCCCACAGCGCCGCCGGCCACGGCCGTGCCGACCGCGACCAGCACCGTTGTCCGCGCCGATGCGCCGGTGTACCCGCGAACCGAGATCATGGCCTGGGACTCGGCTGATTTCCGCAAAGAGCTTGGCGAGTTGGCGACCAACACCCAGGCCTATCGGACGGGGCTGCAACTGGTGTTGGACGGAAGCAAGGGCAGCAGTTGTCGGCTACTCAATCAGTACATCGAGCAGTTGTACATCAATCAACGTGCCTACACGGGCGTGCCCGATAACTGGTATCCGACGTACTACGAGTACCGCACCCTCGTGAACGATGCCTTCGTCGGGCTTCAACCGATCGCGGCGGCGTGTCCGATCATGTCTGGGGGGCAGGACGCGCAATACAACGCCGAGGACGCGGCCCGGTCGATCCCGGCGCTCGACCGGATCCTGAGCCGCGTGCCGCAGATCTTCAACGAAGTGGCCGGGCTGCCGTGACGTCTGTGGGGCGCGGCGTTACGGCACGACGGTCAACGGCGGTGTGGGCAGCAACGGGCTGTTGACGCTGCGCAGATAGAAGACCACCACCGTCGCGATCAGAAAGAGCAGCGGACCGGCGACGACGATCACGGCGAGTTGGAGTTTGTCAAGGCGTGACATGGCACCTCAGGCCGAACCGGCCAGTTCGCGCTCGAGTTGCGCGAAGAAGGCCGCCAGGAACGCGCTGCGTTGTTCGGCCAATGCGCGGCCGGTCGCCGTGGTCAGGCGGGCCGGGATGCGCGAGAGCTTGACGATGAATTCGTGTTGGGGCGTGTGGGCCTCGGCATCGCTCAACTGCCCCGTGGCGCGGAAGTGCTCGGAGACCGGGCCGGCGAGCGGGTTGTCGTGACGGGCCGCATAGCCGCCGGCGCGCAACGCCCCGATCGCGCCGATGGCGTCGAGCTTGTCGGCGTCGAACAACGCGCGGGCCTCGGGCGTCGCGGGCGCCTCGTCGCCGCGGAAGCGATGGGCGCGGATGCAATGCTGCACGGCCGCGATCCGTTCGGCCGGCCAACCTTCAGCCCGCAACACGTCGGCCGCGAAGTCGGCGGCCCAGAGGTGGTGGCGGGCGCGGGCGCCGGGTGTCGGCGGCGCGGGCACATCATGCAGCAGCGCCGCGGCGCGCACGATCTCGGCGTCGGCGTTCTCGGCTGTCGCGATCCGCTCGGCCAGCACAGTCACGCGCCGGACGTGCGACCAATCGTGGACCGGATCCGCGCCGGCGTACCAGGCCTCAGCTTGCTCGAAGGTCGGCATGCCGCTTACTTGCCGTCCTCGGGCTTCGAGCCGATCTCGACAAGCTGGATCTGAGTCTGATAACGCTTGCCGTCGATCTCCATCTTGCCGTTGGCGTAATACCCGCGCGAGCCGGTCTTGAAGACCTTCTCGGGAAGCGTGAACGTGCCCAGCAGCTTGCCCTCGGCGGTTTTGACTTCAGCAATGACGACCATGGTGGAATGCCTTTCTCTCG
>CAZNSL010001179.1:1564-2003 GCA_964574975.1 uncultured Alcaligenaceae bacterium
GGCGACCGCGGCCGGTCGATCAGGGCCCGGTCACGACCACCACAGCCACGGCGAAGCCCTGGCTGTGGCTCAGGCTGACGGCGACCTCACGGCCGCCCAGCACGCGTAACCGGTCGGCGGCGGCGCCGTGCAGGATCAACGCGGGCGCATGCGCCGCGTCGCTGACGACCTCGATCTCGCGCCAGGCGATGTCGCCCAGACCCGTGCCGAGCGCCTTGGCCGCAGCCTCTTTGGCCGCGAACCGCGCCGCCAGCGAAGCCATGCGGGGCCCCGCCGCCTCGCGCTCGGCTTGCGTGAAGATGCGCGCAAGGAAACGCTCGCCGTGCCTGGCGATCGCGTCCTCGACTCGCTTGATCTCGATCAGGTCGATGCCGGTGCGTAACATGCGTCAAGCGTAAAGCGTGGAGCGTGGAGCGTGGAGCGTGGAGCGACAACGCCC
>CAZNSL010001180.1:0-2002 GCA_964574975.1 uncultured Alcaligenaceae bacterium
ATCTGCCCTCGCGGGTACATCCCGATCGGGACCTCTTGTTCAACCTAGGAGATAGTTGCAATGAAAAAATCTCTGCTCGCTCTCGCAGTGCTGGGCGCGTTTGCTGGTGCCGCCTCGGCCCAGTCGTCGGTGACCCTTTTCGGTGTCGTTGACTTGAACCTTCGCTACATCGACAACGCCGCTGGTTCGCAGTACCAGATGAACCAGGACGGCAACGCCAGCAGCCGTCTGGGCTTCCGCGGCGTCGAGGATCTCGGCGGCGGCTTGAACGCCAGCTTCTGGATCGAAGGCGCGGTGAACCCGCAAAACGGTACCGCCGGTGGCCAGACCTGGCAGCGTCGCCAGACCGTCAGCCTGTCGGGCGGTTTCGGTGAGGTCCGCCTCGGCCGCGACTACACGGCGACCTTCTGGAACGCGACGATCTTCGATCCGTTCGGTACGAACGGTATCGGCAGCTCGGGCAATCTTTACCTCAATCCGGTGACGAGCTTGCCGACCGGTGGTGCCTACGGTACCCTCGTTCGGGCGAACAACATGGTCGGCTACTTCCTGCCGTCCGGCATCGCCGGTGGCTTGTATGGCCAAGCCCAACTCGCTGCGGGCCAGGGGTCGAACGGCAACCAGTACTTCGGCTTCCGCCTCGGCTATGCCAGCGGCCCGTTCAACGCCGCGGGCGCCTGGGGCCGCACGCAGGTTACCGGCGGCATTCCGGGCGTGACCCCGCCGTTCGGGCTGGGTGATTCGAGCGGCACGAACTGGAACCTCGGCGCTTCGTGGAACTTCGGCGTCGTGCAACTCTCCGGTTACTACGGCAACCTGACGTATCAGGCGCTCGACCAGAGCAACTGGTATATCGGTCTGCAGGCTCCGGTCGGCCTGTGGACGCTGAAGGGCTCCTACGGCCAGGTGTCGCGCAGCGGTATCGAGCCGTACGCCGTGGGCTGGGACAACCAGAGCGCTTGGCAGTTGGCAATTGGCGCGACCTACGACCTGTCCAAGCGCACCGCGCTGTACGGCACGTATTCGCACCTCAGCAACTCGGATGGCGCCAGTTTTGTCGTCGGTGCCTTGCAGAAGAGTGGCGATCCGAAGTACAGCGGCAATGGCGCGAACGAAACCTCGCAGGGCTTCGAAGTCGGTATCCGTCACTCGTTCTGATTCGTCAGTGCCTGCCACAGGCAGGCTTGACTTCTGTGCAAAGGCCGCCTTCGGGCGGCCTTTTCCTTGTCCGCCGGCACGGCCTTGAAGCGAACCGCGGGGCTAAGGACTTTCCCGTTTGACGCGCCCGGCCCGATCCCCTCCAATCGACGCGTGAGCCAGCCCAAGCGTGAGTGGCGAGCCACGCGACGCCCGGCGCGTCGCCGTCCGTGGCCCTGACGCCCCGCCTTCTTGCATGCTCGCATTCATTCTTCGCCGTCTGGTCCAGGCCGTGATCGTCATGCTCACGGTGGCATTCATCTCGTTCATGCTGTTCCAGTACGTGGGCGACCCGGTCACGAACCTGCTCGGCCAGGATGCCACGCCGCAACAGCGCGCCCGGTTGCGATCCGACCTCGGCCTCGACCAGCCGTTTCCGGTGCAGTTCGCGCGCTTCGTCGGCAATGCGGTGCAGGGGGACTTCGGCCTGAGCCTGCGCCAGGGACGCAAGGTCTCGTCGCTGATCGTCGAACGCTTTCCGGCGACCCTCGAACTGGCGACCGTCGCCGCGCTGATCGCCCTCGGCCTGGGCATTCCGATGGGCGTGTTTGCGGCCTTGCGGCGAGGGACGTTCTCGTCGCAGGCGCTGATGACCTTGTCGCTGCTGGGCGTCTCGTTGCCCACCTTCCTGATCGGCATCCTGCTGATCCTCGTGTTTGCCGTCATCCTCAAATGGCTGCCGAGTTTCGGCCGCGGCGATGTCGTCGCGATCGGTCACTGGACGACGGGCCTGCTCAGCGTCGAGGGCTGGAAGCACCTGATCCTGCCGTCGATCACGCTCGCGCTGTTCCAACTCGCGCTGATC
>CAZNSL010001181.1:0-2001 GCA_964574975.1 uncultured Alcaligenaceae bacterium
GGCGTCAACGTGTTGCTGGCCGGCTTCTGTCAGGAGTGCGGCGTCGCGAGCGTGCTGACGACGGCGGTGGCGAACTGGGCGCGGTCGAGCGTCCGCGAGTTGGACCTGTCTCGCCGGCTCGTGTACCACGCCGTGCGCGAGGGCGTGCCACCGAAGCGACTCGAACCGCGCTTGCACTTGTTGCGCGACCCGAAGGTGAAGGACCAGGGGCCGGACGCCCTGGCCGAATTGGCGGCGGCGGTGAAGGACCGCAACTACCGCCTGTTCGCCGACGGCGGCACGCTGCACGTCATCAACGGCGCGATGCACCTGACCGGCGACGACCCGTTCGCACTCTTCGAGGAAATGGCGAAGCGCGACGCGACGATGGACCGATCGCACGCCTTCTACCTCGGCTACGAACTGGCGAAGGCGGTGACGGCTCTGACGCTGGGAAAGCGATATGCGCAGGACCGGGCGCTCGACTGGGGCTTCCTGACGCGACCGGAGGATCACCACGGCTGACGTTCACTCGTCGCCGTCGGCTTCGTGGGCCGAGGTCGAGAAGGCCGGCGGGTTGGCGCGGGCGTGGTCGTGCCGGTGAGCCTTGCGATAAACCTTGGCGATGGCCCCGGTCACGGCCACGACGACCACGACGGTCGCCACCGTCAGTTGCCAGACAGCACGCAGCGGCTGCCCGCGCAACGTGAACGCGTGGCCGCAGCCGTCGCAGTAGCCGGTGTGTCCGACCTGTTCGGCGATGTACTCCTTACCGCGCCCGCACGACGGGCATTGCGTCTTCAGCAGCATGGGCCGTTCCCCCTTGGGGGAACTGTAGCTCACGATTTCGCTTCACAGGGCAGTGTCGCGGCTAACCGCGACACTCCGGTCGCTCCTACCGCACGATGATCGGCACAACGACCGGCACCGGCACTGCGAGCGTGTTGAACCGGGCCGCGTTGTACGCCCCCCAGCCGCCGCTGCCGTAGATTTGCGACAGAAGCGCTTGTGCGAACCACAGCCGGCCGTTCTGCAACAGCGCCGGCTGGAGTTGCGCCAACTCGACGTTGGTGGCGTTGCGGCCGAGCGTCACCCGGAACAGCGCGTTGATGTACGCCGGCGGGAAGCCGCTTCCGGTGCGGACCACGAACTCGTTGCTGGCCAGCAGGATCGACTGGACGTACAGCGAGTTACCGCTGATGAGGTACTGGTTGGTCAGGACCGCCAGTTCCTGGGCGTTCGGGTTGCGGCCGAGGTAGGCGTTGAACCAACGGATGACCTGCGTCTGGGCGGCGCGGTCGATGCGCGGGGGCACGAACTGGGCGTGGGCCGGGGCGGCACTGACGAACAGGCCGGACGCAAGGCCGAGGGTCACGACGAGTCGGTTCATGGGAAGATCTCCAAGGCGCATCGCAGGTGGGTGTACCGGGGAACGCCGCTGCCGAGCCGACTTGCGCCGCCCACGGCTATTATAGCCGTCGAACCCGCTGACGGTGCCGCGTGTCACCCGTAGGCTAACGCTTTCCCCGACGTTCCGTCCACCAACTCGCACGCGAAATCCATGCCGACGTACACCCCGCAAGCGATCGAGCCGAAGTGGCAACGTTTCTGGCAGGAGCGCAAGACGTTCGCTACGCCCGACACCGCTCCGGGGGCGAAGTACTACATCCTCGACATGTTCCCGTACCCCAGCGGGGCCGGCCTGCACGTCGGCCACCCGGAGGGGTACACGGCTACGGACATCCTGGCCCGTTGGCGGCGAATGCAGGGCCGGCACGTCCTGCACCCGATGGGCTGGGATGCCTTCGGCCTGCCCGCCGAGCAGTACGCGATCCAAACGGGCACGCACCCGGCCGTAACGACGGCCAAGAACGTCGAGACGTTCAAGCGACAGATTCAGAGCCTCGGCTTCAGCTACGACTGGGACCGCGAAGTCAATACGACGGACCCGGCGTACGTGCGGTGGACGCAATGGATCTTCCTGCAACTGTTCGACACCTGGTACGACGCCGACGCGAAGAA
>CAZNSL010001182.1:0-2001 GCA_964574975.1 uncultured Alcaligenaceae bacterium
CGAACTCCACGGCCGGACCACCCTCCTGACCGACATTCGGCCGACTCTGGTCGAGTCGTTCGGACCCGGTCGGTGGCCGACCGTTGGCCGCCGGCTTGCCCGGACGGTCCCGCTGTTAGCCGTCGGCCGGTTCGCCCCCGACGGGGCGACCCTCGTCGGTGTGACATCACTCCGACTGGAGTTCCACCCGTGTCGCGTGCCGACGTTCTTCACCGTGGACGCGTCGGCGGCGTCCGGGCTGAGCTTCTACCGGCCCGACGGCTTGAAGATGTTCTTTTCGAGACTCGACGACGAACTCCGGGACGCAGTCCCCTGGCCCCGCCAGCACATCCTCATCGGCCCCCCCGTGCGAGGGAGTTCCCTTGCAGGCCGAATACGGCCCGGCACCTTGGGGTGGCGACGGCTGCCTGGTCATCTCGGCCCGCGGCGAACCCGATTGGGTGATTCACCGATTTCCGCTCGGCGAGGTCGTACTCGAACTGACCCGCTTCCTCGACCCCGAAGAGGTTCTCGCTCCGCTCGGCCGTCACGCCGGCGGCGACCGGGGCGATTGTGCCGTGTCACTCGACTCGGACCGAGGTGCCATTCACGAGGGTCAAGACATTGAGTCGTACTACGTGCTCGCCGGAGTCGGACCCAGGAGGGTGCGAATCACGACGAATGCCCGGCGGACGGAAACCCGAGTTGTGAGCGTTGACTGACGACGCGGTCCAATTCGGTGCGTGCGGCACCCCGGGACGAAGCGATGCCCGGTCCCGCCCCGCTCCGCGGAGGCACGGGCGTGCCAACCCTTCGGGTTGGTCCGCTCCGCCACTGGCCCGTGCAACCGCTCCACTCCGACCGTCGGGGCGCGTGGCGTTTCTCCTTTCTTGTCACGGCCGGACGGCCGTGGTTTTGTTGTTGACTCATGAGTGACGATCGCGGCTTCGCCAGGGTATGCCACGGGATTCCTGAGTCAGGCGGCCAGTGCCCAGTATGCGTCCCAGAGCGTGCTGTGGCTGAGTCCGATCAGTGCGGCCATTTGCTCGGCGGTTCGCTCCCGCCAACGCACGCCCCGCGCCTTCAGACGCAGTCCCAGCGTTTTCACCTGGCCCTCGATCAGCCCCGAGCCGATGGGGCGACCTTCCGCCAGACGCGACCGGTAGTCGATTCGTCCCACATGGTTCTTCAGATATCCGATCAGTTCCTCCAACACGGCCTGCCGCGCCGGGGTGTCCTCGCGGCCCAATTCGTCGCCGACATACCGGCAGATTCCCAACCACCCGTCGGCCAGCAACTGCTGCTACCCGACCTCGTAGCTCGCGGTCATCGCCTCGGTTGCTTCGCCGTAAAGGCCCCGCGCCGCCGCGGCCACGTGCTCCAGAGCATGGAACACATCGAGCACCTGCCGGCACTGCGGGAACTGGGCGTCCGCCGCGTTCCAGATCCATTCGGCTCCATCGCCCAGCACGGTCAACGCCGGTCCCGACCCGATGCCCAGCCGATCCGCCCAGTCCCGCCAATCCCGGCGAAACGTCTCGATCTCTTCGATGTCGGCGAAGCAGACTCGCGCCGTGGGAGCGGGAAGCGGGCGGTCGTCCCAGTCCGCCGGATCGGCCGCCGGCCCCAGCGGACGCTTGACGTACACGATGGTCTTCAGGTCCCGCCAGCCCGCGGTCGTGTTCACTTTCCCGGCATCGGTTTGGACTTCGCACTCGCCCGCCGCCATGCGAAACGGAACCGCCGCCGCCGGGTCGTTCCGCAACCACTGCTGCATCGCCGCACCGGCCGCCGGGCAGTGCCGACGCAGCGTCTCGCCGCTGATCGCAATGCCGCACAACTCGTCCAGACGCTGGGCGGCCACGTCGAAGGAACTGTCGCCGACCAGCCGGCAGGCCAGCCGCAGCACCCGCGGGCTCAGATAACCGTCGACCCCCAACAGCGGGTCGGCGAGGTACTCCCCTTCGCGGCAACCCGGACAGCCGAAGTGCCGACGCCGGATGGCGACCGGGCCGAACGCGG
>CAZNSL010001183.1:0-946 GCA_964574975.1 uncultured Alcaligenaceae bacterium
TGTTGCAGCCAGGCAGCCGCCCGTACGGACTGACGGCGAACGCCGGCGCGGCGTCCTTGTTGTTGATGGCTGCTGCGTCCACCGGGACCGGATCGAACTTGTAGCTGGCCCGGCCTTCGGTGCCTGCGACACCGGAGGCGGCGACGGTGATCCACGCGTCGACCCAGGAGCCGAAGCTCTTGGCGTACGTGATCTCGACGATGGCGGTGCCGTCGGCCTTCGTGCGCGGATCAACCAGGCGCACCGTGACGTCGGAGCGGCCCGGGTCGAGCCGGCCATTCCCGTTCGCGTCCTCGCCGGTTTCGAGCACGCCATTGCGGTTCGCGTCCTCGTTGGGGCAGACGGCTGCATCGGCACCGCCGGACTTCGTCCACTTGTCCGCCACCAGCACATAGAAGCCCTTGCGGAACTGGCGCAGGTCGAGCGAGACCGACAGCGGTACGTCGGCCTTGGCGTTGCCGGCCGAATCGGCCACGCTGACCAGCAGACGCTTCGTGTAGGTCAACTCGCCGACAACGATGAGCTCGTTCGTTCCGATCGACACACCCAGCGGCTCCGAGGTCACCGTCAGCTTCACTTGAGCAGCGGTGACGCAATTGACCAGATTCGGATCCGTATCCGTCACGCCGTAGCAAGCTCGCACCGTGACGCCGTCGGTCGGGCTGCTGCGCGAGCCGGGGATGTAGGCGGTCGTGACGACTCCGCTGTCGTCTGAATACAGCGTCGTGTTGCCGGTCGAGAACGTCCCCCCGATCCCGTTGATATCGTTGGCGAGATCGAAGCGCACGCGTACGTTCTTGACCGGTGCATTGCCGGCCGTGAGGAACAGCGCACGGATCTCCGAACGGTTGGTCGTGGAACCGGCGCCGTTGACACCGACCACGCTCGGGTTCGCAGAAACCGACGCCGACTGGATAGCCGCTGTCACGGGGCCGACAGTGTTGGC
>CAZNSL010001183.1:956-1992 GCA_964574975.1 uncultured Alcaligenaceae bacterium
CTGCCCGGACACCGGGGGGGGGTCGGGGCCGCCGGCGGTGGCCGTCGCGATCGCGAACGACCCGGCCGTGGCACCTGCGGTGTAGTTGAAGGTGTAGTCGCCGTTGGCGCCGGTGGTGCCCGTGGCCGAGACCGGAGTCATGCCCGGTGCCGACACCGACACTGCCTGGCCGCTCATCGGATTGCCGGCCTGGTCGACGACACGGTACTGCACCGACGCCGTCGCCGAAGGCGCCACGACGGCGGGCACCAGCGTGCCGGTGACGCGGGTGCCGGTCACCTGCACCGTCGCGGTCCTGACGACACTGCCCGAAGTCACGGTGACGGTGATCACGCGGTTGGCGCGGTTGCCGCCGATGCCGAGCGTGGCCGTGATCTTGCCGTTGCTGTCGGTGGTGGTGGCGCTTTGCGTGACGACGCCTTCGTTGTCGGCAGACACCTGCACCGGCGCGCCGGCGACGACGACGCGCGAGGCGTCCACCGCGGTGACCGTGTAGTTGATCGTGCTGGAGGCGGTGTTCGAAAGCTGCGCGCCGCTGGCGTCGATGATCAGGTCGGAGGCGGTCGGCGTCGGGGTGCCACCGCCGCCACCGGAGGCATTGCCGAACGGCGATGTGCCCTCGTCGCCACCGCCGGCGCCGCACGACGCCAACGCCAGCAACGCGAGGCCTGAGAGGAGTTTTCGAAGCATCGTCGTCATGTTCACGATTCCCTGAATCCGCCGCGCAGCGGGCGCGGCCCTCGTTCGGCGTGAGTGTCGCAGGCCGAGCCGTGCTTCAACGCGCCGCGGAACGATCGGTCACGATCTTCGGCGTGATGAAGACGAGCAGTTCGGTCTTGTTCGTCGAGCGCACCTTGTTCTGGAACAGGAAGCCGATGAACGGGATGTCGCCCAGCAGCGGCACCTTGTTCACCGTGTCGCGTTCGTTCTGCGTGAAGATGCCGCCGATCACCACCGTGCCGCCGTTCTCCACGAGCACCTGGGTCTTGACGTGCTTGGTGTCGATGGCGAAGCCGGCGACGGTGGGGATGCCGAC
>CAZNSL010001184.1:0-562 GCA_964574975.1 uncultured Alcaligenaceae bacterium
GCCACCGTCGGCTGGTAGTTCAGCCAGCGTCGCAGGTCGGCGGCCAGCGCACCGGGCGTCTGGTAGCGCTCGGCCGGGTCCTTGCGCAGCGCCCTCCGACAGATGGCAGTCAGGTCGCGCGGCAGGTTGGCGGCCAACTCGCGCGGCGGTCGTGGCTCACCGCGTTCGATTTGTTCGACCAGTGGCACCTCCGGCGTCCCCTGGAAGGCCGGCCGCAGCGTCAGCAGTTCGTACAAGGTTGCCCCCAACCCCCACACGTCCGAACGGCCGTCGGGCGAGCCAGAATACTGCTCCGGGGCCATGTACGCCGGCGTACCGACCGCGCCGCGCGTCACCCGGTCCTCGCTGGTTTCCGTCGGTGCGTTGGCCGCACCGGCGCGGTAGCCGGCCAGGCCGAAGTCGATGATCCAGCAGTGGCCGCCGCGGTCCACCATCAGGTTCGACGGTTTGATGTCGCGGTGCAGTACGCCCGCGGCGGGGGCGGTCTGCACCGCCCCGGGGGCCCGGGGCTGCGCGCGTCCCTCGGCGGCAGTGCCGATCCGCGGCGCGACCTCATCACCCG
>CAZNSL010001184.1:572-1992 GCA_964574975.1 uncultured Alcaligenaceae bacterium
GGGTGGGCGAGATACGTGTTGGTAACGGACCAGCGGGGCGGGGCGGCCGCCCCGCCTTCGCTCGCGGGGACCGCGGGGGCCGGCGGCGGCGGCGCGCCGCCGGCCGCGGAGGTCTCGCGCGCGTAGGCCGTGCGGACGACGCTGTGCAAGGGCGCGCCGGCGATCAACGGCATGGCGAAGTACTCCAGGTCGCCTTCCACCGCCGACTCGTAGATGGCGACGATGTGCGTCTGGTGCAGCTTGGCGAGGACCTGCTGTTCGCGCAAAAAGCGGGTGCGGGCACGCTCCGCAGGCGGGCCAGCGCGGGCCACCTTCATGGCGACGTTGCGCCCCAGCCGCTCGTGGTGCGCTTCGTACACCTCGCCCATGCCGCCGGCCGCCAGGAAGCGCTCGACGCGGTACGGGCCGACGCGGTCGCCGCGCTCCAGCCGCCGCGGCGGTGCCGGCGGCGCGGGGTGAGCGTCGCAGCCGCCGTCGTGGATGGCGAACAGGGACGCCAACTCGTCGCACACTTCCGGGTGCCGCTCGTACGCGGCGGCACGGAACGCCGACTTGTCGGTGGCCGCGTCGTAGGCGGGCAGCAGTTCCGCCAGGAGTTGGTCGAGGGCGCTGGTGGCGGTCGAAAGGTCGTTCACGTTTCGGACCCTCCCGTGCCGTAGAGTTGTTGCCACAGGTCCTTGAGCTTGCGCAGCGCCCGGACGTAGCGGACGGTGGCGGCGTTTTCGGTGATGCCGAGGACTTCGCCGGCCTCGCGGAACGACAGGCCGTCGGCCTGGCGCATCCACAGGATGTCGCGGTCGGCACACTTGAGCAGGTTCATGGCCTGGCGCATGCGCTCGCGGTCTTCGGCGCGGGCGGCGGCGGTACTCGGCCCGGTGCCGGCGTCGATGAGACGCAGGCCCAACTGCACGGACGAGCGATCCGGCCAGGGCTGGTCGCGGTGGTGGTCGCGCTGTGGACCGGCGTGCCGTCGCCAGGCGTCGATCAGCCGGTCGCGGGCGATGCCGTAGAGCCAGATTTTTGCACTGACGTCCGACTGCCCTTTGAACCAGGCCCAGCGGCGGCAGGCGTCGGCGACGACCTCGCCGAGAATGTCGTCGGCATCGAGTCGCCCGGCGAGGGACGGGTCGATGCGGCGGCTGAGCATGGCCAAGAGCGCCGGTCGATGCTCTTCGAGGACGCGGCCGAGTTCGGCGCGGTCGGAGAGCGAGGGCAGCGGGTCGTCGGTCGTCGCCACGGTGGCACCCCGGAGGTTGGGGAGCGAACGGCCCCTACGGGTATAACCGATGCGCGGCGCGGAAACCTTACAAATCCGTCTCCTCAGCGGCTGAACGATTGAGCCCGACGCGCCAGCGAGGGAGGATGCGACTCTGCGGCTGAACGATTGAGCCCGACGCGCCAGCGAGGGAGGATGCGACTC
>CAZNSL010001185.1:0-1990 GCA_964574975.1 uncultured Alcaligenaceae bacterium
TGTTAGAAGAAATGGGCTGCCGGGTAACGCGAATGGCAGAAAGCACCATCATTGAGGGTTCGGCCTGCCGAGGGATCGATACCGACATGAACGCCATCAGCGATACGGTCATGACGCTCGCCGCCGTCGCGTGCTTCGCCGACGCGCCGACGACGATCCGCAACGTCGCCCACATCCGCCATAAGGAGACGGATCGTATCGCCGCCGTCGCCACCGAGCTTCGGCGTTTGGGAGCGGGGGTCGAGGAGTTCCCCGACGGCCTTCGGATCACGCCGCGGCCGTTGCACGGGGCCGAGGTCGAAACCTACAACGACCACCGCATGGCGATGAGCCTGGCGCTCATCGGGTTGCGCGTGCCGGGTGTAGTCATCAAGAACCCCGGCTGCGTTGCCAAGACGTATCCGGGATTCTGGGACGACTTTCAGAAGCTCTACAATTAACGCGGCGTGAGCCGTGGCCAGTCCAATTCGACGCCATCGGCTCGCAACAGCGCCTGGAACGCCGCCAACCGCTTTGCGTCCTTGCGTACTCGGCGCGGCGTCTCCTTGAACTTGACGCAGTAAGCCGCCAACGCCCCGGCCGCCTCGCCGATGTTCCACTCGACCGGGTGCAGCCGGTAGCAGCCGTTGGTGATGTGCGTGACGCCGAGGTTTTTGCACGCTGGTAGAAGGTTCTCGACGCGCACGGGGAGAAGCGATCCCAGCGGAATCTGGAACGGCAACGAACTCACGTCGATGTAGTTGTCGCCGCCGCTCGATGGGTGCAGGTCGATGCGGTAACTGCCGACACCGACTGAGTCCTTGAACCGTTCGGCCGTCACTTCGTTCTTCGACTTGCCCGTCGCCTTCATCCGCGCGTCCGTGCCGACGTGTTCCTCGACGACCGTGAACTCCGCCTCGACCCGCCGCGATTCGCGGACGTAGGGGTATTTCGCCAACCCGTCCGCCGTGCCGACGATGTCTTCACGCAGCCGCAGACCCTTCCAGCCCTGCTTGCCGTCCGGCCGCGGAGCCTCCGTCTGCATCCAGTACAAGAGCGACAGGCTCAACTGCTTCGCCCGCGCCTTGTGCCGCGCGGCCTCGTCCTCGGACACGCCGACGAGGTTGCCGAGCCAGTAGTCGTTCTGCGGCCAATTGACCAGCGAAACGTCGCTGGCGTAGGTGCCGGCGGCGAAGTTCGCGTGGTCGGCGATGCGGCGGTAGGTCCACAGGTTGAGGCCGGTGCCGGGTTTGCCCGCCGGCGCGAAGTGGACCTTGCGCTCCGACAGATCGCGCGGGTCGGCCATGCTCCAGCTCAGAAGCTTTCCCGGCCACGCCGGCTTCATCGCCGGCACATAGTCGCGCCAGAAGTCGTACTCGACGGGCTTGGCGATCGTGTGTTCCTCGCCGTCGAGGTGATCGACGGCGAAGCAGTAGGTAAACGCCTGCTGATTGCCCGGCTGCGCATCGGCTGGCGCGTGCAACTCACCGGTTTCTTTTCGCGACTCGGACCCGGTCACGAACTCAGTCTTCGTCAGTGGCAGCAGCTCGCCGAGTTCAGTCGCGTCGATGAACAGCGGGGCGGTCAATACAAGCTCGCCCCCGCCGCGCAGGTCGCGCACCGTCACGGACTTCACGCGGTCGCCGTCCACGTCGGCCGCGACCGGGACGTGACCGAGAAGGACTTCGATTCGCCGCCCGCCGCGGTAAGCAGCCAACATTTCGCCGAGAACGGAGAGTGCAATGCGTGGCTCGTGGCACAGACGCGAGACGCTGCCGTTACCGGGGTTCAGATGAACGACCTGGCGGGCCTCAGGCGTCAGTGGGTAGTGACGCCGGTAGAAGTCGCGGACGCCGTCGCGGAACTGACGATAGCTGCGGGTGCAGCCGAACATTTCGATCCACGGGTGTTCGTCCGGCGGCACGGCCTGCGACGTGAGTTGCCCGCCGATCCAGTCCGTCTCTTCCGTAACGATGACGCGGCAACCAGTACGGGCCGCGGCCAGGGCGGC
>CAZNSL010001186.1:0-1987 GCA_964574975.1 uncultured Alcaligenaceae bacterium
GGTCGCTGCGCGACGCGCTCGCTCAGGCCAACGCCCGCGTGTTCTCGCAGGACGTCATCAACTTCACGGGCGTGAGCGGGACGATTACGCTGGCGACGGGCCTGTTCATCGGCGACCCGGTGACCATCACCGGCCCCGGTTCAGCGAACCTGACGCTCGACGGCGGCGGCACGGTGCGACCGATCACCATGGCGATCGAAGGCTCGGCGGCGGTCAACATCTCCGGGCTGACGCTCACCAACGGCACGGCCGGCGGGTCGACCCGCGGCGGCGGCGCTCTGTTCCTGTCGCAGGAGACGGTGACGCTCGACGACGTGACCGTGTCCAACAGCACGGCCGGTAGCGGCCCCGGCGGCGGCATCAACAACCAGCGCGGCGGCACCGTCACCATCCGCAACAGCACGATCACCGGCAACTCGGCCACATCGACGGCCAACGGCACGGGCAACGGTGGCGGCATCAATTTCGGGGCCGGCGGATCGATCGTACTGATCGAGAACACGACCGTCGCGAACAACACGGCCGGCTACTCCGGCGGCGGCATCTCCGACCGTACCGGCGGCAAGGTGACGATGCGCAACTCGACGATCTCCGGCAACACGGCCGCGACGGCCGGCGGCGGGTTGTACATGGGGGCCGACGGGTCCGCGCTCATCGAGGGGACGACCCTGTCCGGCAACACGGCGACGGGCTTCGAGGGCGGCGGGTTCTACTTCTACGGCACCACCGACCCGGACGGCATCGTCATCCGCAACAGCACCATCGCCGGCAACACGGCCGGGGAGAACGGCGGCGGCATTGGCATCTACGCCTTCGGCAGTAACGCCCCCAGCTCGCTTCTGATCCAGAACTCGACGATTGCCGGCAACTCGGCGACCGGCCTCGGCGGCGGGTTCGCCGACAGCAACTCGTTCCCGGGGAACACGGTGCGGATCGAAAGCACCGTGATCGCACGCAACACCAGCAACGCCGGCTCGCCGGACGTGGCCGGCGTCGCCGGCGCGAACGGCGGCACGCCGACCATCGACGCCACGCAGAGCCTGGTGCGCGACCAGACCGGGTCAAGCCTGCCCAACTACGGCACGCAGAACAACCTGCCGGCCGGCACCGACCCGCTGTTCGTCGGCGGCGCGACCCCGACCTTGGCCAACAACGGCGGCCCGACTCAGACGATTGCGTTGCAGGCCGGCAGCCCGCTGTTGAACGTCGGCTCCAACCCGGCGAACCTCACGACCGACCAGCGTGGGGCGGGCTTCGCCCGCACGAGCGGCACCGGCACCGACATCGGGGCCTTCGAAGTGCAGGTGGCGACCGCTCCGACGGTGGCAGCCAACGGCGTTACGATCAACACCGGCCAGACCAACGCGGCGCAGCGGTCGCGGGTGACCTCCATCACCGTGCGATTCAGCACGGTGGTGACGTTCGCCGGCCCGGTGGCCAACGCCTTCCAACTCAGCCGCATCGGCGGCGGCGCGGTCGGCGGGTTCACGGCGACGGCCAACACCGTCGGTGGGGCGACCGAGGTGACGTTGACCGGGTTCACCGGTGCGGAGTCGCGCAGCGGCTCGCTCGCCGATGGTCGTTACCAACTCACTATCGTGGCCAACCAGGTGACGGCCGGTGGTCTGCAGTTGGACGGCGACGGCAACGGCACCGGCGGGGACAACTTCGTCCTGAACGGCACGCCCGCCAACGGGTTCTTCAGCTTCTACGGGGACGTCAACGGCGACGGCATCGTCAACGCCTTCGACTTCGGCCAGTTCCGGCCGACGTTCGGTTCGTCGACGGGCAACCCGGCCTACCGCGACTTCCTGGACTTCAACAACGACGGGACGATCAACGCGGCCGACTTCGGTCAGTTCCGCAGCCGCTTCGGCGCATCGGTCCCGTGACCGGGTGACGACTATCGCATTTCTGTAGCGATGGGAAAGCAATGCCGAGCGGGGGGCGTCAGCCCCCTGAGACTTGGGAGTCTCAGGGAGCTGAC
>CAZNSL010001187.1:0-1979 GCA_964574975.1 uncultured Alcaligenaceae bacterium
GTCGCCACTGGCGACATCGACGGCGACGGACGCCTAGAGATCGTCGCATCGGCTTGCGAAGGCGGTGCGGCACACGTCGAAGTCTTCGACATTTTCGGTAACGTGCTGCAAAGCTTCTTCGCCTTCGACTCCGCACTGCGTACCGGTTGCACCATTGCGCTGGGCGACGTGAACGGCGACGGTCGAGCCGACATCGTCGTCGGGGCCGGGACGGGGGATACTCCGCACGTCAAGGTGTATAACGGCGCGACGAACGCCTTGTTGACCGACATCACGGCCTTCGACCCGGCATTCCGTGGCGGAGTCGCCGTCGCATCCGCCGACCTGGACAGCGATGGCCGGGCCGAAGTTCTCGCCGGTGCCGGGGTAGGCGGCGCGCCGCTCGCGCGGGTTTTCGAAGGGATGACCGGCTCGATGCGCGGTGAGTTCCTCGCCTTCGACGCGAGCTTCCGCGGCGGGCTATCCGTTGCCATCGCCGACGCGAACCGCGGCGGGGCGCGCGAACTGATCGTCGGGGCTGGTGCTGGCGGTGGGCCATTCTACCGCGTCTTCGACGGTATCACGTTGGCCGCACAGACCGCCGGCACTGCCTTCGATGCGGGCTTCGCAGGCGGCGTCAACGTCGCGGGCACAGTGCGTTCGGCGTACACGAATCAGAACCGCAACGCGGTCATTACCTGGAACGCGGTCGCGCTCGACGCGATCCGCACCGACCGCACGGCCCCGCCGCAGGCATCGCGCGTCCTGGCGATGGTGCAGGTGGCCGTTGCCGACGCGGTCAACGCCGTACTGCCGCTGCGCGACTTCTTCTTGTCCAGCCCCGGATTGCACCCGAACGCCAATGCTACGGCAGCCGCCTCCGCCGCGGCCCACACCGTGCTGGCCAGCCTGTTCCCGGCGCAACTGGGAACGTTCAACACGGCGCTGACGTTTTCGCTAGCAGGCGTCCCCGACGGTGCTGCCGAGACCGAAGGCGTGCAACTCGGCCGACTGGTCGGTGCCCAGGTTCTCGCGGCCCGCGCCAACGACGGCTCGGACGTTATCGTCAACTACGTCCCCGGCACGCTGCCGGGCCAGTGGCAACCCACGCCGCCGGCATTCGCCCCGGCGATCGCACCGCAGTGGGCGGACCTGACACCGTTCGCCATGACCGACAGCGACCAGTTCCGCAGCGTCGATGGTCCACCCGAACTCGATAGCGACGAGTACGCGCAGGCGTACGTTCAGGTCAAAGACCTCGGCAGCGCCACGAGTACGACGCGTACGGCCGACCAGACGCAACTCGCCCTGTTCTGGGCCGACGGAGGCGGCACCATGACGCCGGCTGGCCATTGGAACCAGATCGCCCAAAACGCAGCGTTGGGCGCGGGCTACAGCCTGGCTGAGACGGCCCGTATGTTCGCCGTGCTAAACGTTGCGCTGGGCGACGCGGCCATCACTTCCTGGTCGGCCAAGTTCGACGATAACTTCTGGCGGCCGGTAACGGCCATCCGCGCTGGCGACACCGACGCCAACGACGGCACAATTGCAGATCCCGTGTGGACTCCGCTGATCGTGACCCCGCCCTTCCCGGCAACGACCTCCGGTCACAGCACGTTCAGCGGTGCTGCTGCCACGGTGCTAACGGCCTTCTTCGGCGACAACTACAGTTTCACCGATTCCGGCGACCCAACGCAGCCCGCGACTCGCACCTTCAACAGCTTCCAGGCTGCGGCGAACGAGGCCGGGATGAGCCGCATCTTCGGCGGTATCCACTTCATCTTCGATAACACGACCGGCCTCTCGTCCGGACGTGCGCTCGGCGAATTTGTCGTGCAGAAGTACCTCGGGTGAAATGGTGCGAGGCCACGTCGCCACGTGACGCCGCGAGTCCAGCTTGCGAGGCGAGCGCCAAGCTACGGAGATTTGGCGCTCGTCTCGCAAGCTCGACTCGCGGCGTCACACAGGTTCCGACGCGGGGTTTCTCTCCAGCCGTTTCC
>CAZNSL010001188.1:0-1979 GCA_964574975.1 uncultured Alcaligenaceae bacterium
CCTGAACGACGCGGGCCAGTTTAGGCATGGAGGTCAGATCGTCTGCGGCAATGATGGGAGTCCACGATGGACGCCGACAAAGCTCGCAGACTGAACGCACTCGTCAGCCAACTCACCGAATCCCTGATGACTGCCGCCATCTGCGCGCAAGAAATCCAAGCCGCCGTGCGTGCAGAGGGTGTCGACGCGGAACTCGGTCATTCCTGCAACGGGATGGTGCCAAGGCGAAAGGATTCGATGGAGCGTCCGCTGCTCGATGAATCCACGCTCTCCGTGATCTGGAAGGGCAAGACTCTTCACCTGGGCAATACGCTTGCGTTCCGATTGCTGGAACGCCTGGCCAGGTCTCCGAACCAGTACGTCAACGTCACGGCCGGCTCGTCGGTCACGAACGCCTTGGCGAACCGATCCGCGTCCCAGGCGGGCTTGGCGGGTTCCACTGGTTCAGGCGCGGGCTTCGGCTTGCGACGGGGTTTCTCGGATCGCAGGTCGGCGGGGTCGAGGGCGTCGTCGAGTGTCCAAACGGGGAACGTCCAACGTAGGCAGCGAGGCAGGATGGGCGGCCAGGAACGAACCGCCGCGTCGAGGACGACGACGTCCTGCTGCTCGTGCGGACGCAAGACGAGGTGCGTGTCCGTGGCCCGCGATTGCGAACCCGCGCCGGCCCCGACATCGGTGATCGCCTTGCCCGATTGGTTGCCCTTGGTGCTGTGATGCACCAGCACGAACGAACAGCCGAGCTTGGCGGCGTAGGCGTCGAGGTGGTTGTAGACCTGCGACATGGTGCCGTTGTCGTTCTCGTCCGTGTCCTTCGGCATGAAGCGGTAGAAGGCGTCGAGGATGATCAGGCGGTACTGGCCCGGTTGCATCTCCGCGAAGGCGGTGCCGAGGCCGAAGATGTCCTTGAGCCGGCCGCGCACGTTGGCCACGAACAGACGGTCGGCGATCTCGCTCAAGGGGATGCCGCGTGCTTCCATGACCTTCGGGATGCGGTGGCCTGCCGGCGTTCTTCCCAAGCCTGGTCGAGCGCGGCCTGGTCGAAGTAATCGTCCAGCCGGATCGCTTCGTTGGCCGCATCGAGGAACGCCTCGCGGTAGGCACGCTCGGCCGCGACCCGCAGGGGCGTATCGGGTGGGTTCGGGCCGTCGTCGTAGAAGCGAACCGGATCATCCGGCATGGCAGTGGTCGGCATGGCTCGCCTCCTCACGTTCCTTCTGCCACCGCGCGAGGAGCCACGCCGCCAGCGTGTCGGCCCGCTGGTCGTATCGTTCTTGCGCTTCGGGCGCGGGTTCGCGGAACGCCACGATGAACGTGAACGCGCCGACGGTATCGGTGCTGTTGGCCATAACCCCTCCTATGCCGTACCTGCTCGGCAGGTCAGAACCCCTGGCGGGGTTTCAGCGGGGGCCGGTCATGGGCACCGACCGCGAGGCGCTAGAGGCGCGGAGGGTCGTTCGATGGTTGGATGAGTTGTTGGTTGGGTTGGTTGGTTCGCTGGGTGCGGGCGATGCTTACGCTTCGCCCTTGGCGCGGTACGCGGCCCGGTAGTCGGCCAGCGTCGCGCCGAAGTCGAAGTAGACCCGCCACGAGACCGCCAGCTTGTTCGGCTCGGCGTCGAGGCCGAAGAACTCGACCGTCGGCGTTTGCTGGCCCTGGAGGAAGGCCACGATCAGCGCCGCATCCGCCGGCGATCCGAACAGATACCACGCATTCTCGCTGGTGCCGGTGAACCGGGTCGAGTTCGACAATCGCGGCTCGACCTCCAGCGTGAGCGCGTTCTTCAGCGCGTTGCCGGTCGGCACGTCGTTGGCCGCCCGCTGCATGAAGTCCGACTGGAGCAGCTCCTTCGCGGTTTGCTCCAACGCCGGCGGGACCAGCAGCGTTCGCGGGCGGATGTCGAGATCGCGGTTCTCGTCGTCGCGCTGGCTCAGCATCTTGCTGATCCCCGTGGCCAGCGACGTCGAGGACAACGCCGTCGC
>CAZNSL010001189.1:0-1978 GCA_964574975.1 uncultured Alcaligenaceae bacterium
TGTCGAGCGGCGGCACGTTCGAGTCCGTCGACGGCGGCGCCGACTGGCATCCGCTCAACCAGGGCGTGCGCGCGGACTTCCAGCCCAACCCCGACCTCGAGTACGGGCACGACGCGCACTGCGTGCGGTTCGCCGCCGGCAACCCGGACCGGCTCTACCAGCAGAACCACTGCGGCCTCTTCCGCCTCGACCGACCGGGCACGCGCTGGACGGACATCGGCACCGGGATGCCCAAGTCGGTCGGCTACGTGGGCTTCCCGATGGTCCCGCACCCGCACGATGCGGACACCGCGTGGATCTTCCCGATGGACGGCGGCAGCGTGTGGCCGCGGGTCTCGCCCGGCGGGAAGCCGGCTGCGTACCGGACGCGCGATGGCGGCAAGACCTGGAAGCGGCAGGCGGACGGCATGCCGAAGTCGCAGGCGTGGTGGACGGTCAAGCGGCAGGCGATGGCGGCCGACGCGTACCCGACAGTGGGCGTTTACTTCGGCACGACGTCCGGCGAAATCTGGGGCACGCGCGACGAGGGGCGCACGTGGCGGTGCCTGGCCGCCCACCTGCCGCACGTCTACGCGCTGGAGGTCGCGTGACGCTGCGGTGCGTCCGCGCCGCGGCGGCCGCGGCGATCGCGCTGGCGACGGCAGCGCACGCCGACATCCACAACGGCTTCCACGTCTCCGGCAGCGTCAACGGCAGCAGCTTCGACCTGTCGGGCGGGCTGTCGAGCAACGGGCCGGGCGTGGCGAAGACGACGACGGCCGGCGGGGCGAGCGTCGACTACTACGCCAACGCCACGCAGTTCACGGCCGCGCGCGCGGCGATCACCGGGTCCGGCGACGGGTTCCTGCGCGTGAAGTCGAGCTCGACATTCGGCTTCAAGCTGCAGCCGCCGGCCGGCGCGCCGAGCGTCAAGGGCGGCAAGCTGGTGCTCACGGTCGAGCTCGAAGGGACGGCGACCGGCAACGCCGACCTGCACCTCGTCACCGCGGTGCAGTCGGATTTCGGCAAGGGCACCGGCTCGGCGATCATCGCCGATGCAGCGACGGGACGCGTCAGGTTCGACGTCGAGACGCCGATCGCCCCGTTCGCCGCGGACCTGGCCCTGATCGACAGCAGCGTCCACATGGTGCTCGACGCCACGGCCAAGCTCGCCGGATCCGGCGCCGCGCGTGCGGAGGCGACGACCGGGACGCGCGTCGTGCATTTCCGCGTGTTCGCGCCGGGCGGGTCGCAGGTGACCGGGTTCATGATGGCGGCGGACGGCGGCAACGTCCCCGAGGCCGGCGCGACCGGCCCGACGCCGCCGCCCGCGGGCAAGGGGCAGGCGATCGAGTACTTCAACGCCAGCTTCGGCCACTACTTCGTGACGGCGAGCGCCGCCGAGATCGCCAAGCTCGACGACGGCACGTTCGCAGGCTGGACGCGCACCGGCCAGCAGTTCGCGGTGATGACCGGCCCCGCCGCCGGAACCGTGCCCGTGTGCCGGTTCTTCACGGTCGCGTTTCCGCCGACCAGTTCGCATTTCTACGCGCCGCGTGGCCTGGGCTGCGAGCAAACGCTCACCAACGCCAAGTGGCAGCTCGAGGGCGACGTGTTCCACGTCCCGCTGCCAGGCGCCGCGGGCACGTGCCCGGCCGGGTCGGTCCCGGTGTACCGGCTGTACAACAACGGCCGTGGCGGGGCCCCGAACCATCGCTTCACGACGAGCGAGGCCGTGCGCAGCCAGATGCTGGGTGAAGGATTCGTCGCCGAGGGCGCGGGCGTCGGCATCGGCTTCTGCGCTCCGCAGTAACGCACACGATGGACGTCCGCGTCGCCATCCCCACCCCGCTGCAGTCGTATACGGCAGGCGCGGCAACGGTGACCGTGACCGTGGCCGCCGCGCCGCCGCGACTGTCCGACGTCTTCGTCGCGCTGGACGCCGCCTACCCCGGCATCCGCTTCCGGATGGTCGACGAGGCCGGCCGCGTGCGGCCGC
>CAZNSL010001190.1:0-1977 GCA_964574975.1 uncultured Alcaligenaceae bacterium
GGTATTCGCCCCCCCTCTCCCCCAACGCGGGTTGTGGGTACAAAAGTTCCCCCCACCCCCGGCCTATCCCCCGCAACGCCGGGATATGTAGAAACGCGACTCCGCATTGACCGCGGCGGGCGGTTGGGGTACAAGCCAACGAATCGACGGCCCCGCGGCGTCACGGACCCGACGCACACTGCGAGAAGGAGTCTTTCGCGTGAATAAGTCGTTTGCCTGCCTGAGTGCAGCCGTGTTGATCTCCGGTTTCGGCGCGTGGGTCGTGGCCCAGCCACCCGGCAAAAACGGCACGATCCAGCAGACCGGCGGTACCGTGGCCACCACGCCGACCGCGGCACCCGGCACTCGCGTCGCCGTCATCAACATGAACAACGTGTTGAAGCTCTACGCCAAGGCGCAGATGCTCAACAACCAGATCAAGAACAAGGTGCAGACCTACGCCCAGCAGATGAACCAGAAGAAGCAGGAGATCACCGCCCTCCAAGCCGAGCTGACCAAGCCGACGACGACGCCGCAGATGCGCGAGAAGATCGAGAAGGACATCCTCGCCATCCAGCGCGTGTTGCAGGATCTCGACAACGAGGCCCGCAAGGTCATCAGCAAAGAGCAGGAGGGCGTCGCCGTCCAGATCTTCCGCGAGATCGAAACCGTCGTGAAGGCCGTGGCCGTCGCCAACGGCTTCGACCTGGTGTTGAGCTACCCGGACGCAACGACCGATGCGGAGATGTACTCGCAGGACAACGTCATCCGCAAGATGGCCAACCAGGCGGCCATCCCGATCTACTACCGCCCGCACATCGACCTGACCGACGCCGTGGTCAAGACGCTGAACACCAGCTTCCCGGTCGCCGCACAGCCGGCCGCCCCGGCCACTGCGACCCCGCCGAAGAAGTAGCCGCGATTCCACACCCGCACCGCCGGCGGTCGCGCCCGCCCCGGCGTGCGGATCAGGCCACTGGCGGGCGATTTGAGATCGGAAATCGCAGATCTCAAATTGCCCGCTCCCGAGGCTCCTCCCGTGAACAGGCTCAGCTACCGCCACCAGCGCACCCTGGCCCGCCCGGCCGAGGTGGGCGGCATCGGGTTCCTCACCGGGGCCGACGCACGCCTGCGCTTCCTGCCCGCCGCCCCCGACGCCGGCATCGTCTTCCTCCGCACCGACCTCGTGCCCAAGGCCCGCGTGCCGGCCACCGCCTGCCGCGTTACCGGGACCGCCCGCCGCACCACTCTCGGACACGCCCCGGCTCAGGTCACGCTCGTCGAACACGTCCTCGCCGCGCTGGCCGGTCTGCGCATCGACAACTGTACCGTCGAGTTGAACGCCATCGAGCCGCCCGGTCTCGACGGGTCCGCCGGCGAGTTCGTCGAAGCGCTCTTGGCCGCCGGAGCCGTCGTGCAACCGGCCCGCGTCCCCACCTACGCTCCGTCCGCGCCGGTGACGGTCGCTGCGAGCGGCGCGACGCTGACGCTGTATCCGCCGAACTCGCCCGACGACGATTTCCGCGTCACCTACACGCTCAACTACGGTCACGGCTCGCCGATCGACCGGCAATCGCACACGCTGACCGCGACGCCGGAGCGTTTCGCCGCCGAAGTCGCCCACTGCCGGACGTTCCTGCTCGAATCCGAGGCCGATCGATTGCGCCAGCAGGGGTTCGGCGAACGGCTGAGCCCCAAAGACTTACTCGTCTTCGGCTCGTGTGGCCCGATCAGCAACACGCTGCGCTTCGCAAACGAGCCGGCCCGACATAAGTGTCTCGATTGCATCGGCGACCTGGCCCTGTGCGGTTTCGACCTGTGCGGGCATCTGGTCGCATACCGCAGCGGCCACCCGCTCAACGTCGAACTGGCCCGCACGCTGGTCGCACGGATCGCAACCCGCCTGGCGGCATGAGAACGAGAATTAGCCACAGATGAACACGGATAAACACAGATGAATACAAGAACCATTTCTTGTATTCATCTGTGTTTATCCGT
>CAZNSL010001191.1:0-1977 GCA_964574975.1 uncultured Alcaligenaceae bacterium
GAAGTTCCGGGCGCGGAAGTTTCGCTGTACCAGGTGGCTGAGCTTGTGCCCGAGAAGGCCCTCGAGGCTTCCGGCGCAAAGGCGGCCCGGCAGGCCTTTCAGGACATTCCGGTCATCAAGCCCGAGCAGAAGCCGGTTCCCGACGCGCCGCCAAAGGCAAAGGGGCCGGGCCAGGGGCAGCCGATGCTCCCGCGCCGGCTCAACCTTCCGAACTTCAACGCCGGCCCGGTCGGCAACGTCTTCGAGTTCCCCTACGACGCCGACTACGTGGGGAAGGAATTTGCGATCGCCGATTTCAGCCTGTCGCTCCAGATGCCGGCGACCAAGTCGGTCAACGTCGGCGGCACCAACTACTTCTTCGTACGCGGCGACAGTACCGTGCGCAAGGCGAGCGTCAACCTGAGAAAAGGCGCCATCCAGTTCTCCATCCCGCTCGCGGAGTTCGAGTTGCTGGACGACCGGCTCGTCGTCCGTTGGACCGCCTCGTCCACCAACAAGACCGAGGCTCAGGAAGCTGTCGCCCTCCTCAAACGCGAGGCGAAATTGACGATCATCCGCAACGTGGTCGTCCCGCGGGAGGCACCCCAGAAAGACGAAACGGCCAAGGTCGCCAAGGCGAAGGAAGACGAGGCCAAGGACGCCAAGGCGAAGGACGCGAAGCCGTCGATGACCGTCGAAAGGGTAAAGGTCCAGGAGTGCTTACTGAACTGAGGGTCGCCGATGAATGGCCTCGCCGAGCCGCAGTTCATCCCCACGGCCAAACAGGTGGTCGACGAGTTGCGCGCGTTCGCCACGGGCAAGGGGCTGTTGCGGCCGGCGGATGCCGCTCGAATCGGCGAGGCGTACGCGGCCGCCTGCCGCGAGGTCAACCGCCGCCTCGGCCGCTGCGACGAGTTGCTGCGCAAAGGGCTGCGTGCCGAGGCCGTACAGGTCGCCGAGGAGGAACCGCCGCTCTTGGAACTGGTCGCCCGGCTACACTTCGACAAGCTGAAGGAGTGGGAGGACCTGGCCACCGCTCATGGCTACGCTCCGCCGCCGGCGCTTCACCTGGATACAGCCGAGGCGCTCAACCGGGCTTACGGCGAGCTCCAGAGCTTGGGCGACTTGTTGAAGCAGCAACACCGGCTCGCTCTGGTCCGCGCCCCGCTGACACAGCGGCTGGCGGTACTGCGCCAGCTCGCGGCCGCTGACCCGGCTAACCCGGCCTGGGGCCAGGACCTGGCGATCTTCGAAGCGGCCCGGCAGCGCGAGCTGCGGGATGAGGTAGCCGCCGCGTTCGCCCGCAAGGACGAGGCTGCCGGCAACGTCCTGTTGCGCGAGCTGGTCGAGACGCCGTGGCGGTCGCCGCCGCCGGCCGAATTCGTCCAGCCGGCCGCCAAGCGCCACCTCGACAAGCTGTCGCGTCAGCTCGACGATGCGAGCGCCGCCAACGACATCGCCGCCCTCCGCGTCCAACTGCCGGAGTGGGAGCGCGTCGCCCATCTTGCAGGCGTCCGGCCGGGCGACCCAGCTTGCGCGTTCGCCGAGGCGGCCCATGCCGTCGTTGCCAAGGCCGAACGCCGCGCTGCCAAGGAGGGCGAATTCCAGGCGGCCCTGACCGAGTTGGACGACGGCCTGCGTCGCGGCGCACCGGCCGACGAGCTGAGCGACCTCTACGACAATGCCGTGCGCTACCGCCGACCGATCCCGCCCGAGCTGGACAAGGCGTACCACAAGCGCATGGAGGCGCTGGTCGAGAAGCGCAAGGGCCGCGAGGCGAAGATCGTCCTGGCGGTCTTCGCCGCGGGCGCGTTCATCGTTGCGCTGATCGTCGCGGCGGTGCAATTCCTCTAGGATTCTCGTTCCCAGGCTCCGCCTGGGAACGCACGACCCGGTGGCTCCGCCGCCCGAACTCCAACTACCCCTCGTTCCCAGGCTCCGCCTGGGAACGAGAACAACACTAGATTGGATGCTGAACCCGTGGTGCGGCCGGCAGAG
>CAZNSL010001192.1:0-1976 GCA_964574975.1 uncultured Alcaligenaceae bacterium
GTCCAATAAAACGCTGCGATTGCGCTTGACCAACCCACGGCTTCATAGTCGACCATGCTCACCTGCGGCAGGGGCTGAGTAAGCTACACGTCACGAAATGCCGTCATGCCCCCGCCGTCTGCTGTAGGGCCGGGTTCGGCCGTCCCAAGTCGGGACGCGCGTCGGCCGGCCGGCGGGGAGCCAGCCGTACCACCGGCCGGTCGCCCGCCTCATCCAACCGCCGCAACGTCGCGGCCATAGCGTATACGTCATAGCCGTGGGACCGGGCGAACTCCTCCCGGGTCGCTCGGACCTCCCGTAACACGTCATCCGTCATCGTCAGTCCCTTCGCAAGTCAGTTCTTCCGGCGTACAGATCAGCGGCGGCTCGAAGCCCGCCGCCCGGCACACCGCCTCGATGCGCGGCCGCAGCGTGACGTTGGCGATGTACGTACAATTCCACGTCAGCAGATAGTTCATGCCGTTGGCGGCCGCGATGGCGATGTGGAGCGCGTCCGACGTCGCCTTTTCGGGCAGCGGGACATTCCGGACCAAGGCGGCCGCCAGCGCCGTCGCCTCGTCAGACTGCTCCAACGCGGGGATGCCTGCGAGAGCGGCGAGGCGATCCGCCGCCGCTTCCGCGTCACCGCTCCGGCACTCCTCGACAACCAGCCGCGACACGTAAAGCTCGAACAGCCCGCGCTTCGCCCACCACTCGCGCGTGAGTTGCTGATGACCCGCGCGAACGAGGTCCCGGCTCGGCCACGCCGTCAGGTAGCTCGGGATGGTCGTCTCCACATAGACGCGCGGCTTCATACCTGGGATCGTACCGGCGCGCGGTCCGAGCCGCAATCCCCGAACCTGGGGGCCGATTAGCCCCGCAACACCTTCCCCGTGCCGCGACCTTCCATACGCTCGACACCGGCCGCGACGACTTCGCCACGTTCCTCGCCCGCCACCCCGCTGCGGTGGTCGTCGTCGAGGCGTGCGGCAACGCCGGCTGGGCCGCCGACCTCGCCGCCGAATGCGGCTTGCCGGTGAAGGTCGCCAACACGTCCAGCGAAGCGTGGCGCTTCCAACACCTCAAACGCAAGACCGACCGCGACGACACGCTGCGACTCGCCGAGTTGGAGATGCTCGGCCAACTGCCGACGGTGGCTCTGCCCGGCAGGACGACCCGCGGGGACCAACGCCGGCCGAGGGTCTCGATTCCCTCGCCGAAACGCCCGCGCGACGCCGTCACCCTCCGGGGATCGAGCCGTTCGTATTGAGTGACCGCGGGGTCGGCACGGAGAGGTTTCTGAGGCGTCGCCATTAAAGGCGACAGTCGCGGCGTCGGAAGGCACCGCGGCCGGACCTCGTAAGACTGTTTGGTGCCGCTCGACTCCAGTTGAGCCGGACGCCGTCGTGACGAACCATCCCGACGCCGCGTGTGCGTAGGTCGCAGAGCTCCGAACGGCTTGAACCAAAACGACAGGCATTCGTCGTTAGTCACGACGGAGGACGATGATTCTGTTTTTTGTTCAAGGCGGAGGGGGCATAAGTCGGTTCGGCGTCCTCGACCTAACCCGGCGGCCGGTAGCCGACCGCCTCCTCCCACACGGCGGCGGTGTTCATCATCACCTCGCAGTCGCACCCGGCCCCGTTCTCGCCCAGCCACTCGACCATCGCGGCCACCGGCAGCCCCCGCTCCCGCAAGAACGCCTCGGTGAGCGCGAACGTGTGGTCGCACTGGTAGCCGGTCGTGCTGGTCCGGTCCAGACGCTCGAACAGGTCGCGGAGGGCCGCGTGCGGGATCGGCGGATCGTCGCTCATCGAAGCCCTCCGGCCGCCGAACGACCCAGCTCACCTGCACCGGCCGCGTGAGTTGGCTATGAAGTCCCAGAAACCGATGTCGCGGCCGGTGTCAGGTGCAGCGCCTGGATACTTCTCATGCCCTCGGGGGTGACGGGCCGAAGCCTGTCGCCAAGTGCTAAAGAGATCGCGGGATCGCTCCCG
>CAZNSL010001193.1:0-1975 GCA_964574975.1 uncultured Alcaligenaceae bacterium
AACCGGCCTGTAAGGGGAACACGTCCCCATAGCCGTCGTCGTGTCGGACGACGATGTAGGCGGAAGCGGTCATCGGCAAATCCGAAACCCCGGGCGGCGAACGAGCCAGCGTTACCATAACAACCGGCACGGCCGGCCGCCACTGCGAAGCGCCTGGGCAAAGGTTTTCCGGGGTACGGGTCGCGCCGCGCAGGCGGTCGGGTTCGGACGACGCGCCCGCGCCGGTGCGACCTTCCCGGAAAGGGTGGACATTCCGGGATTCGGTTCCGCCGCGGTGGGGCGGGTGGCCGAATTCAGCTACGGGGAGCCGAACCACCGTCGCGGAGGCGGCGGAGCGAGCCGTCCGACACCACCCAGGAGTCCGAGCTATGAGACGCGACCGCCGCCGGCGCGGGTTCACACTGATCGAATTGCTCGTCGTGATCGCCATCATCGCCATCCTGATCGGCCTGCTCCTGCCGGCCGTTCAGAAGGTGCGCGAGGCGGCGGCGCGCGCCAAATGCCAGAACAACCTAAAGCAACAGGGCTTGGCCCTACACAGCTTCCACGACAGCTTCCTCGGCTTCCCGCCGGGCCTCGGCGCACCCAACGACCGCACCGGCATGGCCCCGTGGACGACCTCCGGCATCTACCTTGCTGCGACCTCGCCGGCCAACCAGCGCGTACAGAGTTGGATGTCACACATCCTGCCATACATTGAGCAGGAAGCCCTCAAGAACCAACTCCCGCTACAGCCACGCCATCCCATCGCCACGACGACGTTCAACATCCCAGATAACGACTTACCGTCGGCAACGCCGGTAGCGATCTATGAGTGCCCGTCTGACCCGCGCGGCTCGGTTATTTCCGCCGGCGGCGGCTCCTACCGCCGCGCGGCCTGCACCTTCTACGCGGCGGTTGGCGGAATTGACTCTGGCGCGGCGACCTGGCCGTTGTCGGAGGGCGTGATGTTCTGGCGGTCGCGCGTCAACATTTCGGCCATCCACGACGGCACTTCGAACACGGCCGTCGTCGGCGAGCGCCCGCCGTCTCCCTTGCCGAACGCAACGAATGGCTGGTGGCAGTCGCTCGACTCGATCAACTGGCACTTCGGCGCGCCGTCGTGGGAGTTCGACACCGTCCAGTACATGTTCAACTCGGTGGCCTCGCCGGTGACCCGGAACATCACGACGAACCTGCTCTGCACGTTCCCGACGACCTTTGCGCCGGGCGACGTGACGAACACGTGCGACTTCAACCACTTCTGGAGCTGCCACAACCAGGGTGCGAACTTCGTGTTCGGCGACGGCTCGGTGCGGTTCGTGACTTACGGCGTCTCGCCGCAGACGCTGCGGGCGATTGCAACGCGCTCCGGCGGGGAGGTGGTGAATGCCTCAGACCTCTAAGAAGTTCGACTATGCCAAGAAGGCCGCGCAGGCCCAGCCTCCGTTGTCGCCGGAACAGATTGCCTACCGGGCGACGGCCGGCGTGTCGGCCCTGGGCTTGGCGATCGTCGTCGTGGCGGCCTTCTTCCACGGCACGCCTAAGGCCAACGTCACCGGCCGCGTCACCTACCAGGGCCGGCCAGTGATCTGGGGGTCCGTGGTGATCGCCGGCAAGGACGGCCGAAGTGCGGCCGGGCCGATCAAACCGGACGGCACGTTCGAGGTGGCCAACGCACCGACGGATGCCGTGTCGGTCGCCGTGGTTAGCCGCGATCCGCTGTTGCAGACGTGGGCGACCAACATCAAGGTATCGCGGAACCGGCCGACGCGGGCGGCGTTCTCGGCATCGCCGGTGGACCGCAAGAAGTGGTTCCCGTTGCCCGCCAAGTTCGAAGACCCCTCGAACTCCGGCGTGGCCACGACGCTCAAGCGTGGCGACAACGAGTTCAACGTCGACTTGCAGTGACATCTAACCCCGGTTCGCGACGCTTCGCAGAAGCGTTCCGGCGCCAGCACGCGTCTGCGAAGCGTCGCGGACCGGGGTCAATAAC
>CAZNSL010001194.1:0-1969 GCA_964574975.1 uncultured Alcaligenaceae bacterium
GACACGGTGATGGTCTGCGCGGCGGACGTCGTGTTGACGGTGACGTTGCCGAACGCGAGCGCCGGCGGCGACGCCGAGATGCTGGGCGCGCCGGCGGCGACCCCGGTGCCGGACAGCGCGATCGGAATGCTCGCGCCGCCGCCGGTGATCGTGTAGGTCGCGTTGTCGGCGGCGACGGCGGTCGGCGTGTAGGTGAACACGACGGTGCAGCTCGCGTTCTTGGCGAGCGTGCCGTTCGCGCACGTGCCCGACTTCGCGAACTTGGCCGGTGCCGCCGGGTAGCTCATGTTGGTCGCGTCGGCGGTGCCGGTGTTGGACACGGTGATGGTCTGCGCGGCGGACGTCGTGTTGACGGTGACGTTGCCGAACGGGAGCGACGTCGGCGACGCCGAGATGCTGGGCGCGCCGGCGGCGACGCCGGTGCCGGAGAGCGCGATCGGCACGCTGACGCCGGTGCCCGTGATCGTGTAGGTCGGCGTGAACGTGCCGACCGCCGTCGGGCTGAACGTGATCACGAGGTTGCAGCTCGCGCCCGCGGCAAGCGGGCCGTTCGTGCAAGTGGTGCCTGTCTTGCTGAAATGGGCCGGCGCGGCCGGATACGTCAAGCTGGACGATGCGGTGCCGCCGGTGTTCGAGATCACGATGGTTTGCGGGGCGGACGACGTGCCGACGGTTTGGCTGCCGAAGGTGGCGGACGTCGGGCTGGCGGAAACGGCTGCGGGCGCCCCGGCCGGGCATGCCTGGCCGCCGCCTGCGTAGAACAGGTACTCGGCGAGGTCCTCGATGCCGGCGAAGTCCAACCCCAGCAAGTCGCGCACGCCTGACATGTCAGGGACCGTACTCAGTGCGTTGTCGATCGTGCCCGGGCTCCCCATGCCTCGCTTGATGTTGTTCTTGTCCCCAGCGGGGTTGGTGCCGTGGCAACTGTTCTGCGAGCAACTGATCTCGACGGCGCCCTGCTTGAGGTGGTAGAGAGCGTTGCCGTTCGAACAGCTGGGTGCCGCGTGAGACGCCGCCGACCAAGCGAGCACGAAAGGCGTCAACAGGGCGATTACGAGACGGGGTAGTCGGTTCATGCGGGCATCTCCGTGCGGCGGCGGCTCCTGCGCGAGGGCAGGGGGCATTTCGGGAGGATGGAGTGTACGCCAGACTATTCCATTGTCATAGCACGTTGTCATAGAACGTCCGACGAACGGCAGATTTGCCGAGCCTGTGGGGAACAGCCTTGTCTGTACATGTCGTATGGCAACGGCATGACGGCGTGGAGCCCGCCTTGCACCCGCGGCGCCAAACCGGGCTAAAATTGGCGCTTGCGCCGATTTGAACCAGCTTGCGGGCGCAGGAAAGCCTTGGCAAATCAGGGGTTTCGCACAAATACGGCTAAAGCGGCGCGCGCGCAGGCATTCCGTCCGCCTGGTTAGCCGGCAAGCTGCCCGGGTCTTTTGTTGCACAACTGGCTTGCGCCGGACCGTCGATGCCCTCGTTTTCCGCCACCACCGGCGGCGTGACCGCCGCCCCGAAGCCCGGAGTGAAGTCCGTGGGCCGCGTCGAGGCGCAGGTCGCCGCCTTCGACGAGCCGCTGCTGCTCCAGTGCGGGCAGTGGCTGCAGCGCTTCGAGCTCGCGTACGAGACGTACGGGACGCTCAACGCCGACGCGTCGAACGCCGTCCTGATCTGCCACGCGCTGAACGCGTCGCACCACGTCGCCGGCACCTACGCCAACGATCCGGAGAACGTCGGCTGGTGGGACAACATGATCGGGCCGGGGAAGCCCGTCGACACGCGCCGGTTCTTCGTCGTCGGCGTGAACAACCTCGGGAGCTGTTTCGGCTCGACGGGGCCGCTGTCGATCAACCCGGACACCGGACGGAGCTGGGGCGGCGACTTCCCGCTGGTGACCGTCGAGGACTGGGTCGACGCGCAGGCGCGGCTGGCCGACCGGCTGGGCATCGCGCAGTTCGCGGTCGTG
>CAZNSL010001195.1:0-1965 GCA_964574975.1 uncultured Alcaligenaceae bacterium
CTGCGATAGGAGTGGCGCGGGTGTCGTTGACCACGTTTTCGCACCGCGGCCGCGTGGGGTTGCCAAACGACGTGCAATTCCTATCCCCTGCACGCAACCAGTGCCGATATACCTTGTGCGTCCGTCCCAACCCGCGCACAGGGATGTCCATGCGCTCGTGGATGACGATCGTTCTGGCGTGTACCGCCGCCGTCGCCAATGAGCCGTCGCGGCCACCGGTGCCCGCGGTGTTGCCCGAAGACAAGCCGCTCCCGGTCACGCTGCCGGCCGCGCTCCAACTTGCGAATGCCCGCCCGCTCGACATCGCAATCGCGGCCGCACGGGTGGACGCCGCCGCTGCGGCTCTCGACCGGGCCAAGCTCGCGTGGCTGCCGAACCTGTACGTGGGGGTCGATTACCAGCGACACGATGGCCAGATTCAGGACGTGGCCGGCACCGTCTTCGCCACGTCGCGCTCGTCGGTCATGGTCGGCGCGGGGCCGGTGCTGACGCTGCCGTTGGCCGAGGCCCTCTACGGCCCGCTCGCCGCCCGCCAACTCCTCGATGCCGCCCGCGCTGGTGTGCAGGTCGCCGCCAACGACAGCTTGCTCGCCGTCGCCGAAAGCTACTTCGCCGTGCAACAGGCCCGCGGCGAACTGGCCGGGGCCGCCGACGTGCGCAGCCGCGCCGCGGACCTCACGGCCCGCGTCGAGAAGTTGGCGACCGGCCTCGCCCCGAAATTGGAGGCGACCCGTGCCCGTGCCGACCTCGCTCGCCGGGAGCAAGCCGAGGTGGCGGCCAAGGAGCGTTGGCAGGTCGCCGGCACCGAGCTGAACCGCCTCCTGCGGATCGACCCGACGACGCTGGTGGACCCGCAGGAACCGCCGCACCTACTGGTGACGCTCTTCGACCCGGCCAAGACGGTTGACGAGCTAATCCCGATCGGCCTGTCGTCGCGGCCCGAACTCGCGGCCAACCAGGCGCTGGTACAGGCGACGCTCGCACGGCTCAAGCAGGAGAAGTGCCGTCCTCTGATCCCAAGCGTGATCCTACGGCCTGCGACGACCAGCCCGTCGAACCTGCTCGCCGGAGGCACCTTTGGAGGCGGCCTCAATGGCGACCTGCGCAACTTCGGCGGCCGTTCCGACTTCGACCTGCAACTCGTCTGGGAGCTACAGAACCTTGGCCTCGGCAACAAGGCTGCGGTGCGCCAGCGCGAGGCCGAGAACCGGCAGGCCCTGCTCGAACTGTTCCGCGTACAGGACCGCGTGGCCGCCGAAGTCGCTCGCGCCCACGCCCAATTGCGCGGAGCGGCCGCGCGCCTGAAGTCGGCCGAGGACGGCGTGCGCGAGGCTGTGGAGTTGGCCAATCAGAACCGCGACGCTCTGGGGCAGACGCGCCGCGTCGGCGACCTCCTGGTCCTCATCGTCCGGCCACAGGAGGCCGTTGCGTCGATCCAGGCGCTCGCCGCGGCCTACCCCGACTACTACGCGGCCGTGGCCGACTTCAACCGCGCCCAGTTCCGCCTCTACCGGGCGCTTGGCCAGCCCGCCCATTGTCTGCCAGGCGCGCCGAACACCCCGTAGGGTGGGACGAGCTTGGCGAGTCCCACCGGGAAGGCTCAGCCGCTGAGCGTTCCCGGTGGGACTCGCCAAGCTCGTCCCACCCTACGGGAACACACTTCCGCCCGTACAATATTCCCGCCCCCGCCGACGCCAAGGCACCATGAACCCCATCCAGTTCGCGCTGCGCCGACCCTTCACCGTGATGGCGGCCGTCGTCGCCCTTTTTGGGGCCGGGGTGTACGCCTGGCGCGCGATGAAGAAGGACATCTTCCCATCGCTTAACCTCCCCGTTGTCTACGTCTGCCAGCCCTATGGCGGCATGGACCCGGCGCAGATGGAAGGGCTGATCGCCAACTACTACGAGTACCACTTCCTGTACATCAACAACATTCATCATGTGGAATCCAAAAACGTTCAAGGC
>CAZNSL010001196.1:0-1343 GCA_964574975.1 uncultured Alcaligenaceae bacterium
TGGATCATGAAGGTGATCCGTGCCCCGACGAGTCCGCCGAGGAAGATCCACAGCACCAGGTCGGCGACCTTGTCCTTGGGGAAGCCCGCGCGAGCGGCCTGCGTGCCGGCGAGCCAGCTTACGACGACGAAGACGAGAAACAGCATCAGGCCGAAACCGTAGACGGGGATGCCGTTGGGCGTCCAGTCGGTGTAGACGGGGAGGGTGAAGAGAACCGGGTCCCTGCTGGGCAGGATCCCGCGACGGGGCGGGGGGAGGAAGACCAGTACCCCTCCCGTGACGCCGCGCGCCGAGTCTGCGAGGCGAGCGCGAACCCTCAGGCCCTTGGGCTTGCCTCGAAGACTCGGCTCGCGGCGTCACGCCTGTCAGGGAACTTTGACTCCCGCCAGCACGCGGCGCACGACCTCGGCCGCGTCCACCTCGTCGGCTTCCGCCTCGTAGCTGACCAGCACGCGGTGCCGCAGTATGTCGGCCGCCACCGATTTCACGTCCTGCGGCGTCACGTACCCGCGGCCGTCGAGGAACGCCTGGCCCTTCGCTGCCCGCACCAGATCGAGCGTCGCCCGCGGACTCGCGCCGAACTGGATCAGCGGGGCCAGGTCCAGGCCGAACTCGGCCGGCCGCCGCGTCGCGTGGATCACGTCGAGGACGTAGCCCTTGATCTTCGCATCGACGTACACGCCGTCCACCGCGGTTTGCAGTTCCAATAGCTCACCGGAGCCGAGGACCGGTGACACAGCCAACTCCGGTTCGAGCTTCGCCATGCGGTCGAGGACGACCAACTCCTCGTCGCGGCTCGGGTAATCGACCTTCAGCTTGAACATGAAGCGATCGAGCTGCGCCTCCGGCAGCGGGTAGGTGCCCTCCTGTTCAATGGGGTTCTGCGTCGCCAGCACCTGGAACGGCTTCGGCAGCGGGTGGCTCGCGTCGCCGAGCGTCACCTGCCGCTCCTGCATCGCCTCCAAGAGCGCCGACTGCACCTTGGCCGGGGCGCGGTTGATCTCGTCGGCCAGCACGATGTTGGCGAAGACGGGGCCGCGCTTGACGGTGAACTCGCCGGAGCGCGGGTTGTAGATCTGCGTGCCGACCACGTCGGCCGGCAGCAGGTCCGGCGTGAACTGGATGCGCGCGAAGTCGAGCTGCAGGCACTTCGCAACGGTACGCACGGCGAGCGTCTTGGCCAGCCCCGGTACACCTTCGACGAGCAGGTGGCCGCCGGTTAGCAGCGCGACCAGCGTGCGCTCGACGAGCGGCCGCTGACCGACGAGGACGCGGCCGACTTCAGCGAAGAACGGGTCGAGGCGCTTGCGCGCGGCGTCCACGTCGGGAGTCATGTGAATCCT
>CAZNSL010001196.1:1353-1965 GCA_964574975.1 uncultured Alcaligenaceae bacterium
GCGGGGGGGCCGGGGGGGCCCCCCGCGGCGCGCCCCCCCCCCCCCCCCCCCCCCCCCCGCCGCCGCCGCCGACGCCGGCCGCCCGCCTCGTCTCATTCTGCTTCGGCCGCGTCGAGTTGACAACTCACCCGCCGAACCGCAGCATGACCCGCATGAGGCGGATGTCGCTGCGCAAGTTCGGTCAACTCGTCGCCCGCGTCATGGAGACGCTGCCGGAGGAGTTCAAACCGTACCTGGAGAACCTCGCCGTCGATGTCGAGGAGGAGCCGGACCTCCCGACGCTGCGCGAGCAGGGCTTCACCGACGAGGACATCGACGCCGGCGACACCCTGTATGGTCTGTTCGTGCCATTCCCGATCGCCGACGGGCCAGAGTTCGGCGGCGTCGCCCCGGACGACCTGCCGCTACACCGGATCGTCGTCTACAAGCGGCCGCTCGAGGAGGACTTCCCCGACCCGCGCGAGCTGCGGCGCGAGATTCGCAAAACGGTGATCCACGAACTAGCGCACCACTTCGGCTACACGGAACGCGACCTCGACGCGTTCGAGGCGAAGGAGGAGCCGTGGGACTCGAATGAGTACTGAGTCTGCGCGGTTTTAGACCGGCCCAGCG
>CAZNSL010001197.1:0-1964 GCA_964574975.1 uncultured Alcaligenaceae bacterium
GAGCCCGCCGCGCCAGCGAGGGAGCGTTCAACCCTCGCTGGCGCGTCGGGCTCAATCGAACCCGCCGCCGGGAAAATCCGGTTGCTTCCGCGCTGTGGGGCAGTCACAATGATATCGTTAGCCCATGTCGTACCCGTTCGCGCACGTCGCAAGCCCCCGGAGGTCGTCGGGATGAAACGCTGGATCGTCGCAGCCGCCATGCTCCTCGGCATCGGTGCGTCCGCCTCACATGCCGATTACGTCCTCATCATCGCCAAAGTCGGTGGCAAACGGGACCAGAACCAGCCGCCCGGAACCCCAGGCGCACCCGGCACTCCCGGCGTACCGATTTCTCCGGGTGGACCGGGTGGGCCGGGCGGGCCGGGCGGCGGCGATATCCCGACCCTCGGCGGCGCGGGCGGGCAAACGTCGGCCAATATCGACACCAACGCCGTTACCGTCGCCACGGTCGTCGAAGCGCGGGCGAAGCCGCGGATGCCGGGCCAGCGCGGCACCAGCGTGATCACCAAGTGGTCCGAGGGCAAGGGCGTTACCCGGCTGTACAACGACGGCGATAGCTTGCAGGCGTTCCTGCTGCCGGCGATTTCGCCGCGGTCGCAGTACAATCGGAAGCGCGAGGCCGCGTTTAAGAACAGCACCCCGGACAAGGTGTTCAATCTGGCCGACTGGTGCCTGACCCACGGCCTGGTCGAGCAGTTCACCGACCTCATGGACGACCTGGTGACCCGCAAGGAGGACCAGTCGAACTCGTCGTCGGAACGGTTGCGCGAGGCGGTCAAGGCGTATAAGGAGGTGAAGGCCAACCTCGCCAAGCCGATCGACAACGACTCGGCCACCGGCTTCTGGCGGTCGCGGCTCCAGGCCCGCGTCGAGACCAGTCCGCATTATTCGCTGATCTACAACGCCCCGGTCGCCAACCCACCGGAAGTCCAGCAGCGCCTCAAGATGCTCGAAGAGAACATGCGGGCTTTCTACTACTGGTTCGCGCTCCGCGGCGTCGCCCTGCCGATGCCCAAGGAAAAGCTCGTCGCCGTCCAGATCGACTCGCCGCAGGAGTTCCTCAAGCAGCGAGCCGTCCTCGAAGACGAGCCGTTGGTCTCCGACGGCTTCTACGCCACCCGCGACCACGTCGCCGTTTTCTCGACTCAGCGCGTCGACCCGTCGTACCAGCAGTTCCTACGCGTCACGCAACCGATCTGGCAGATGGGCCTGAACAAGCAGGGCCTTCTCGACGGCACCGAGAAGCGCAAGTCCGGCATCGACCTGGACAGTTGGGCGAAGTTCCAGACCTACGCTCTGTTGGAGAAGGGTTTGGAGGTCGAAGGCGAGCGAGCGGCCGTCTCGCACGAGGGCACCCGGCAACTCCTGGTTGCCGCGGGCGTCGTGCCGCGCAACGTGGTGGTGCCGCAGTGGGCGGCGTTCGGCACGGCGGCCGCGCTCGAGACGCCCAAGGGGCCGTTCCCGGCAGCCCCGCCGGAGGCATCGGTGGCGTGGTTCCCCGGCTACGGCGCGCCGAGTTGGGCGTACCTGCGGACCTTCCGCGAATGGGAGCGAAACGGCCGGCTGGGCGAGCCGGCCCAGTTGATGACCGACGTAGTGACCGACGCCCTATTCAACCGGGTGATCGGCGCGAAGGACCGGCAGGGGTTGTTGCGGGCACGGACCACCGCCTGGGGTCTGGGCTTCTACCTGATGAAGACGCGACTGCCGGGCCTGATGCGCTACTGTCAGGAACTGTCGGCCCTGCCTCGCGATATCGAAGTCGATTCGCGGACGCTGTTGGCCTGTTTCTGCCGAGCCTTCGACGTGGCCAACGCAACGCAGGACGGCCCCGACCCGGAGAAGTTCGCCGAACTGGCCAAGAACTGGATCGCGTACATGAAGGGACTGGCGGCCCCTGGAGCCGAGTTCGGCCTCGACCGTGGGCAGGGCGGTGACGACCCGAACAACCCCGGTACCCCTGG
>CAZNSL010001198.1:0-1959 GCA_964574975.1 uncultured Alcaligenaceae bacterium
GTCGGCAACTCGCTGGCCGATGGTCGGTATCGGCTACGGACGCTGGCCTCCCAGGTGCGCGACGCAGCCGGAAACGGTCTGGCCGCCGACGCGGTGTTCAACTTCCACCGGCTGTTCGGCGATGCCACCGGCGACGCCACGGTCAACGCGGCGGACTTCGGCCAGTTCCGCAACGCCTTCGGCACGTCGACGGGCAACCCGTTGTACCGCGACTTCCTGGACTACAACCTCGACGGCGCGATCAACGCCTTCGACTTCGGTCAGTTCCGGCCGCGATTCGGCGTTAGCCTGCCGTGACGCCGCTGGGTCGGCGGCATGGACCGGGGCGAGCAACTCCGACTGTGTCGTCAGAGGCGTTGGTAGGTCCCGTCTGCCGGGCGGGACCTACCATTGCGCCTCGTACGGCCGCAGCCGCCACGCTGGAGAAGCCATTGCACCGCCGGGCGAAGGAGTTGGGCGACGCGGTGATGAAGATCGAGCCGAAGTTGGAGACGGTCGTGCTGCCGGACGGCGAAGTGGTCGCGATCCGGCCGGACGGCGAGGTCGTCACTGCATAAGCATCGCGCGAGTGCGCCCAATCCCCCACGGAGTGCGTCGAGGCGAATGGGAAATCTGCGACGGCTCGGCGAACCGCCGGACAGCGTGCGCGCCGCGTACCAATCGCTCATCCGTCGAATCGAGCATCGTCCGGGGAAATACCTGGGGCGGCCCGACAATCAGTAGATCCGAAAGCTGCCTTCGCGGCAGTAGGCGATGAAGTTCCGCAATGCCTCTTTGCCAGCCTCGGACACCAAGTAGTCGTAGAGCTCGACATCCTTCATCGACTCGGGGCTCTTGGCCGGCATCTCGGTGATTGCCCGCTCCAGTGCATCAGCCAAGGCCACGGCGTCCCGGGCGTAGAACAGTGCGCCGTCGTTGGAGAAATAGCTGCCGACCCAATCGGCCTTGAGGATACCCTTCGGAGGGCCAGTTCCGACCTGCTCCCAACCGTAATGCCCGGCCAGCGCGAGCACGCTCGACCATCCGCTGCCAGACCACCGGAAGTCGCCGCCAGCACCTTCAAGGTCCATCCCCATAGCGAACGCCCTTTTTCGCCGAAAGAATCCATGCAGCCGTGGGGCGTGGTCACCTGAGAGATACCACTCGCCTCCAACCCACCTCGCCCCATCGGCGGCTTGCCATGACGACGACCACGACCGCCGCCGACACCATTCTCGCCATCGACCTGGGGCGCTTCAAGAGAGTTGCCTGCGTTTGCCACCGCGCCACCTGCACCGCCACCTACCACACCCTCGCCACCGGCCGCGCCAACTTCGAGCGCTTCTTCGCCCGTCACCCCGACGCCCTCGTCGTCGTCGAGCTTGCGGCAACGCCGGCTGGGCCGCCGACCTCGCCACCGAATGCGGCCACCTCGTCCGGGTCGCCAACACGTCCGCGGAAGCGTGGCGCTTTACCCACCTCAAACGCAAGACCGACTGCGACGATGCCCTGCGGCTCGCCGAACTCGAGACGCTCGGCCAACTGCCGACGGTAACGCTGCCCGACGCGGCGACCCGGCAGCGGCGGGCGGAAGCCGCACGACCCACGCTTCGACGTGCGTACGGCGCTCTGCGACCGATGCGGCCCGACCCGCGAGTGAGCCACTAACTCGGCCGATGCGGCGACGCACGGGAAACCACGCCGGCCGAGGGTCTCGATTCCCTCGCCGAGACGCCCGCGAGCTGCCGTTACCCTACGGGGATCGAGCCGTTCTTTTTGAGTGACCGCTGGGTCGGCACGGAGAGGTTTCTGGGGCGTTGGGCTTCGTGCCCAACAGTCGCTGCACCGGAAGGTGCGGCGGCCGGACCTCGTAAGTCTGTTTGGTGCCGCTCGACTTCGGCCGAGCCGGACGCCGCTATGCAGAGCCATCCCGACACCGCGCGTGCGTAGGTCGCAGAACTCCGAACGGCTTGAACCAAA
>CAZNSL010001199.1:0-1958 GCA_964574975.1 uncultured Alcaligenaceae bacterium
GATCGTTTTTGTTCGCGGCCATCGCGGCCCTGGTCGCACGACTCTACGGCCGAGACCGCGTTCGCGTCTACGAGAACGGCGTGACCAGCCTGAACCTGCCGATCAGCCCGCAGTTGATCGGCGGCCGTGCGAGCCGCACCACCCATCCCAAGGTCTTGCGCGCCTTCGAGCGGCTGTTCGAGTTCCTCTTCGAACGACCGTTCGCCTTGGACGCGCCGTTCCAGTTCAAGACGAAGACGGAAATCCTCCGCGAGATGAAAGCTGCCGGGTACGGCCCGCTGTGCGCGCGGGCCGTCAGCTGTGGACACACGATTCGCCAGACGGTCAAACAGCCGCACTGCGGTGTGTGTTCGCAGTGCGTCGATCGGCGGCTGAGTGCTCTGGCCGCCGGATTGGGCGAGAACGACGACCCGCCCGGTGGATACCAGTCCGACGTGCTCACGGGCGCGCGGGAGGGCAAGGACCTGCTCCTGGTGGAGCGCTACTTCGGCTCCGCCGTGCGCGTGCGCGGCATGGACAGCCCGCAACAGTTCCTGGAGGAGTTCCCCGAGGTCTTGGACGCGGTCCGCCACGTCGGCCTCCCGCCCGCCCAGGCGGCCTACCAATCCTACGACCTGGCGCGGCGGCACGCGGCCCAAGTGTGCGAGGCTATGGCTCAGGCTGTACGCGCAGACGCGGACGCCGTGGTCCTGTGGACGCACCCGGCAAACTCGCTGTTCGGGATTGCCTCGGGCCGCAGGCGCGCGACCGGCGCTCAAGAACCCACGAGTTGCCCGCCGAGCGGGGTCAACGGACTGGTCCTCGATTCTGAGACGTTCGCGGCCCGCCTCGGGTGTAAGTCGTGCTTCCTCGGCAACGGCCGCGAGTTTCAACTCCTGGCGCGCCTGCTCCGGCGGCCCGGGCATTTCGTCTCCCACGACCAACTCCGCGTGGACGTGTGGGACGACATCGAGACCGAGACCAACACGATCCACCGGACCATGACCAACCTGCGCCGGAAGCTCGCAAAGAAGCTACCCGAGGTCGCGATCGACGGCAGCCAGAAGAAGCACTACCGGGTCGTGCTGCAGGCGCAATGCGGCCCCAAGGTGTCAGAGTAATTTCAGCGTCGCGTCCAGCAGCATTTCAGCGACCCGTGTCAGACTCTCTCGCAGCCGACCGCACTGTCGCGGGCGGCAGCTCACGAGAGTCCGACCGATGACACAGACTCCTGTCCCACCCCGAGTTGGCCCGGCCACCAACCGCGCCGCGTCGCCGGCCCGGCAACGACTGCTCGCGCTGTTCCAGTCGATCCGCTTCGGCCGGGTCCACCGGCTCGTCGTCCGCGGCGGCGAGCCCGTCCTCGACGCCGGGACAGCCTGGACCCGCACGGTCAAAGTCCTCGGCGAGAACGGCCCGCACCCGGCGTCGGTGGTCGCCGAGTACGCGCTCAAACGCGAGGCGGTGGAATTCTTCCGCATGCTCGACGGCCTCGGCGACGGCGCGATTGGCAACGTCGAGGTCCGCCACGGACTCCCGTTCAGCTTCGAGCTGGACGAGACGTTTGCCGTGTAACCCTTCCGAAGACCCGAAACCGATCCCAACCAGACGATACGCCGGCCGCGAAGCGGAGGCGGTCGTGGGTGTGCCGACGAGGCCCCACGCGACCGCCTCTACACTGCGGCCGTTTTTATCCCGCCTCCATTCGCGCCACCCACGTCAGCCTCCCCCGGCCGGGGGAGACACCAGTGGCGAACAATCCAAACCGACCCCAGGTCGACGACGAGATCGTCCGCGAGCTGATCCGCCGCAAGACACGACTCGTCATCGGCCGGGCCGGCCTTCGGCACCAGGACCGCGACGACCTCGAGCAACTCCTCCGCCTGTGCCTCGCTCAACGGCTCGCGAAGTACGTCCCCGGTCGCAGTACCGCGCCGACGGTCGTGGCCACCGTCATCGACCACATCCTGGCGAACCTC
>CAZNSL010001200.1:0-1951 GCA_964574975.1 uncultured Alcaligenaceae bacterium
CCGGGGCGGTACAGCGCCAAGACCGCGATCAGGTCGCGGATGTTGTCCGGCTTCATGCGCTTGAGTAGCTCGCGCATGCCGTCGGACTCCAACTGGAACACGCCCTTCGCGTCGCCCTTCTGGAGCAGTTGGTACGTCTGCTTGTCGTCCAGCGGGAACGTCTGGGGGTCGAGGTCGATGCTGCGCGTCCGCTTGATCAGCTTGACGCAGTTGTCGAGGACCGTGAGGTTGCGCAACCCCAGGAAGTCCATCTTGAGCAACCCGATCTTCTCGATGTCGCCCATCACCCACTGCGTCGTCACGCCGACCTCGCCGGCCTTCGATCCGCTGTCGTCGCCCTTGCGGACGACGCGAGCCAGCGGCACGTAGTCGGTCAGGTCGCCGTTGGCGATGACGACACCAGCGGCGTGCGTGCCGGCGTTGCGGTTGGTCCCTTCGAGCCGGCGGGCGATGTCCACCCATTCGCGCACCAGCGGGTCGGTCTCGTACTCGCGCTTGAAGTCCGGCGACTCGGCCAAGGCGTCGTCGAGCGTGGCGTGCAGCCGGGCCGGCACGTGCTTGGTGATCGCGTTGACCCGCTCCAGCGGTACGTCGAACGCCCGGCCCACGTCCTTCAGGGCCGCCTTTGCCGCCATCGTGCCGAACGTGGCGATCTGCGCCACCGACCCGTGGCCGTACTTGTCCTTGACGTACTGGATGACCAGCTCGCGGCGGTCCTGGCAGAAGTCGATGTCGATGTCGGGTGCTTCCGCGCGGTTCGGGTCGAGGAACCGCTCGAAGAGCAGGTCGTATTCGAGCGGGCAGACGTGACTGAGTTTGAGGACGTAGCTGACGATCGCGCCGCAACCGGAGCCACGGGCCGTCGCCGGGATGCCCTGCTCCCGCGCGTAGCGCACGAAGTCCCACACTACCAGGAAGTAGCTGGCGAAACCCATGCGGCAGATGATGCCGAGTTCGTGGTCGAGTCGCGCCTTCGCCGCGTCCGGCGGGTTCGGGCCGTAGCGGTCCTTGAGGCCGGCGAGGCACAGTTCGCGCAGGTAGTTTTCGGCCGACTTCTTCTTCGGCAGCGTGTAGACGGGGAAGTGCCGCGTCGTGAAGTCGAGCTGAATGTCGCAGGCGTCGGCAATCTCCTGGCTGCGAGCGACGGCCGCCTCGTGGCCGGGGAACAGCCGGTACATCTCTTCCGGCGGGCGGACGTAGAACTGGTCGCTGCCGTAACGCAGACGGTTCTCGTCGGCGAGCGTCTTGCCGGTGTTGATGCACAGCAACACCTCGTGGGCGGCCGCGTCGCCCTGCTCCAGGTAGTGGGCGTCGGAGGTGGCGACGAGCGGCAGGCCGAGCCTGTCGGCCACGTCGATCGCGCCGTCGGCGCACTGCTTCTGGATGTCGAGGCCGTTGTTCTGAATCTCGACGTAGAAGTCCTTGCCGAACATCTTGGCGAACCAACGGGCCAGCTCGAGCGCCTCGGCCCGCTGATCCTTGAGGATGAACTCGCTGAACTCGCTCGACGCGCAGCCGCTCAGGCAGACGATGCCATCCTTGTGGGCGGCGAGCAGTTCCTTGTCGATGCGCGGGACGTAGTGGTAGCCGTCGAGGAACGCGGCCGACGCCATCTTGACGAGGTTTTTGAAGCCGGTCGCATTCTTGGCGAGCAGCGTCAGGTGGAAGCCGGCGTCGCCGCGGCGACGGGCCTCGCGCTCGGTGCGCTTCGACGGGGCGACGTACGCCTCGTAGCCGACGACCGGGTTGACGCCGGCGGCCTTGCACTCGCTGTAGAACTCGACCGCGCCGTAGAGGTTGCCGTGATCGGTCAGAGCGCAGGCGTTCATACCGTGCTTCTTGACGTGCGCGACAAGCTCCGGGATGCGGTTGGCACCGTCGAGCAGGCTGTAGTGGCTGTGGCAGTGGAGGTGGACAAACTTACGGGTCATCAGAGCAGGATAGCAGAGAT
>CAZNSL010001201.1:0-1946 GCA_964574975.1 uncultured Alcaligenaceae bacterium
TGCTCATGGGTCAGACTTCCCCCCTGAAGAAAATGCGGTCAACCGGCCGCAGCCTGCCCTCGGAGAGCAGGCCGTCGAGGCCGGTCGAGAATCGATTCACACGGATGCCGGAGCGTCAACGTCGAACGAGCCGCAATTCGATGCGGCTGGAAACAGGCATCCTTGCCGGTCGGTCAGTACGGACTCCGGGCGCAAAAGAGTACGAGCGATTGGCGAGCGCGAGTTTTCGGTTGACAAAGGCACGTCGTTATTATAGACGACAGTAGTCATCAAGTGCTACCTGAACAAAAGAACAGGTCACGCCCGCGTAAACGGACACAGCCGGCGGGCCTGGGTTTTCGCCCTGGCTCGCCGGCCGTGCCGGTCGACTGCCTATGGTGGCACTACTTGATCTCGACTTTCGCGCCGCCTTCTTCCAACGTCTTCTTGAACTTCGCGGCGTCGTCCTTGGAGACGTTTTCCTTGACCGGTTTGGGCGCGCCTTCGACCAGGTCCTTCGCCTCCTTGAGACCGAGTCCTGTCAACTCGCGGACGACCTTGATGACGTTGATCTTCTTCGCGGCGTCGAAGCCGGCGAGGACCACCGTGAACTCGGTCTGCTCTTCCTTGGCCGCGGCCGGGGCTGCCCCGCCGCCACCGCCGCCACCTGCCGCCATGACGACGCCGCCAGCGGCCGGTTCGATCGAGTACTTCTCCTTGAGGTAGTTCTTCAGCTCGACCGCCTTCACGATTGTGAGGGCGGCGATTTTGTCGCCGAGGTCGGTAACGTCGGCTGCGAATTCGGCCATCGGACTCTATCCTTTCACGTGCGTGCCGCTGAAGCTGCGGCGACAAGCGTAATAGCTAATGCGTCGACAGTTGTCGTACGGACAGGCGTGCTGCGGCCGCGGTTCACGCGGCCGGTGCGGCCTCTCCCTCTGGCTTCTTCTCGGCAATGGTCTGAATCTGACTGGCGACCTGCGCCGCCGGGCCGGTGAGGCAGCCAGCAATGGACGACGCTGGGCCGAGGATCATACCGACGATTTCTCCGATGGCTTCCTTGCGGGTCGGCATCGTCAGGGCGATCTCGAACGGAACGGGTTGCCCTTCCGCGACGGCCGTCTTGACCTTCACCTTGTCCTTGAATTTGGCATCCTTGAGCAGCGCCGCCTCGATAGCCTTGCTCAGGTCCTTGACGCTTTCGCCGCCCCATGCGACCACGGTCGGGCCGGCCCAAACGTCCTCGCCTGGCTCGACGCCCGTCTTCTTGAAGACGCGGCGGAGCAGGCTGTTCTTGACCATCGACAGGCCGATGTTCTTCTTCCGCAGGCCGAGTCGGACGGTGTTTTCCGTCTTCGCATCGACGCGCGTCAGCGACAGGAACACCATGTCCTTGACGCCTGCGAACGTCGTTTCGAGCGCGTCCATCTGGAGCTGCTTAACGGCCTTGCTCACGTCTCGCCCTCAATCTCCGCCGGCACTCGGCGGGGTTACACCTGTAGCGCGATGCCGGGGCTCATCGTCGCCGAGAGCGTCACCGACCGAATGTAATGGCCCTTCACGCCGGCCGGCTTGACCGACCGAATCTGTTCGACGAACGTCGTCACGTTTTCGGCGAGCTTGGCCTCGTCGAAGCTCATCTTGCCGACGCCTGCGTGGACGTTACCGCCCTTGTCGGCCCGGTATTCGACCTTACCGGCCTTGAACTCCTTGACGGCCGCGGCAATGTCGGCCCCTGCCGGGATGACGGTGCCGGCTTTCGGCGTCGGCATCAGGCCGCGGGGGCCAAGTACCTTACCGAGACGCGACACCTGGCCCATCATGCTTTGACTGGCCAGCGCTACGTCGAACTCCATCCAGTTCTCGGTCTGGACCTTCTTGACGAGGTCCTCGCCACCAGCGGCGTCGGCCCCAGCAGCTTTGGCCTTCGCCACGTCCTCGCCCTGGCAGAACACGGCTACGCGTAC
>CAZNSL010001202.1:0-1946 GCA_964574975.1 uncultured Alcaligenaceae bacterium
GGGAGAGGGGGGAACAACGATTCCGTCGCACTCAGCAGCGGCCCGACGCAGGCCAGTTGCAGGAACATCTCGACGAGCGTCTCGCGCCCCGTCGCGGCTCGTAACTCGGCTAGCGTCCCCTCGCTGACCAGCCGGCCGCGGTGTAACAGGCCGAAGCGGTCGCACAGCCGCTCCGCCTCGTCGAGCCGGTGCGTCGTCAGGATGACGGCCTTGCCCTCGCCGCGCAACAGGTTGATGTACTCGGCGACGGCCTGGCTGCCGAGGACGTCGAGGCCCATGGTCGGCTCGTCGAGCAGCAGCACCGGCGGCCGGTGGACGAGCGCCCGCGCGAGTTGGACGCGCTGCTTCTGGCCGGTACTCAAGGTGGCGCAGCGGCGGTCGAACAATTCGGCGAGGCCGAGCCGCTCGCCGAGGCGGGCGAGCTCGGCCTCGGCGTCGGCCGGCGGCAGGCCGTACACGTCGGCGAAGAACTCCAGCAACTCGCGGACGCTCAGCCAGGGATAGAGGCCGGCCGACGCCGAGACGAGGCCGACGCGACGCTTCACTTCGTCGGGGTAGTCGACCGAGGAGAATCCGGCGACGACGGCCCGGCCCGCGCTGGGGGCGAGCAGACCGAGGAGCATGCGGATCGTGGTGGTCTTGCCGGCCCCGTTCGGGCCTAACAGGCCGTAGACTTCGCCGGCAGCGACGGCGAACGAAAGGCCATCGACGGCGGTGAGCTCATCGCCGCCGGGCAGCGGGAAGCGGCGGGTTAAGCTCTCGACGGCGATCACGCGAGCGTTCCTGGTTCGCGACGCTTTTGCAGGAGCGTGCAACCACTGCACGCTTCGGCAATGCGTCGCGAACCGGAAGATGCTTTATCGCTATCTCGGCGCTTCGGCGATGCGAGCCTTGACGCGCTCCAGTTCCGCCCCACCCAGCCCGGCGACCGCCTTCTCGTACCAGTGCCGCGCCCGACAGAGGAAGGCGTCCTTCGCCTTGCCCGATTGGGCGGACGCCAGGTCGTACCAGCGGTCCCCGCAGGCGACGATGTCCATCGTCGCCTGTGGCCCAAGACGATCCAGCTGCGCCGCCTCGCGCAGCGTGCGGTCGCCGCAGCGCTCGAACAACAATAGCGCGTGAGGCCAGTCGTTCGCCTCGGAACACAGGAACAGGGCCGCGTCGCGGTGGACCGCCCAGTCCTTCGTCCGCGTGCCGTCGGCGAACGATCGCAGTTTGGCCACGGCCTCGGCGTCGGTCGGCTTTTCGCGCAGCGTCCGCAGGGCCGACGCGACGGTCTGCGTCTCGGCGAACTCGACCAGGAAGGTGACGCCGAAGTACAACAGGGCGATGGCCACCGCAGCCAGACCGGCCTTCAGCAGAAAGCCGATGGCCCACTCGACATCGGCCGTCCGGCGGCGACGGTAAGTGCGGCGGCGCGGCTTCGGCGGCTTGGGGATCGGGTCCGGCTCGGCGGTGGCCCGCTCGATGGCCGGCCGCTCGTCTGGCGTCGGCGAGACGATGCGCACCGCCCGCGTCTCAGCGCTGCCGGTCAGCTTCTTCGGGCCGGCGGCCGGGCCGTCGCCGGTCGATCCCGGCGCGTGGGCACGCAGCCCCGGCCGATCGCCCGGATTCGGGCGCGGCAGGGCGTCGGTGTCGGGCTTTCCGCCGACCGCTTCCCTCAGTGCGTTGGCGAACGCCCGCATCGAGGCGTAGCGCTCCTCCGGACGCTTGGCCAGCGCGATCGTGACGACCTCGGCCAGCTCGGCCGGGATGGCCGGGTTGACCGCGGCGAGCGGCTTCGGCTCCTCGTAGGCGATCTGCACCACCAGTCCGGCGAAGGTGCCCTCGAACGGCGGACGGCCGGCCAACAGTTCGTACAGCATGACGCCCAGGGCGTACACGTCGGTGCGCGGGCCGATCTGCTCCGGCTTGCCGCGGATCTGCTCCGGGGCCATATACGTCGG
>CAZNSL010001203.1:0-1945 GCA_964574975.1 uncultured Alcaligenaceae bacterium
TGGCTACCAACGGCCGCCCCTCCGGGGCTAAGACACCGAACGACAACACATCGATGAAATCACGGTTCGATGTTATACCCTCGTGCGCAGTTCCTGGATCGCCGCGAGCCACAAGTCGGCCTCGCGGTCCTTGAGCTTCGGCACCACCGCTTCCAATCGCGGCACGGCCGACGCCGGCAGGCCGGGAATCAGGTGGTGGAACCAGAACGTATTGAAGTTCGGCTTGCCGGCGCTCTTCTCGTACGCCCGCACCAGCGCGTCGACCGCATCGGGATGACGCAGACGGACCATCACCGCCACCACGTCGAGCAGCGCGGTCGGCGATTTCGACTTCGTCACGGCCGCGTCGAACTCGGCTCGCAGGAACGCCTCGGCACCGGAGTGGCCCGGCCGGCCGACGGCATCGACCAGCGCCAGGTGACCGATTTTCACGGCCGCGTCCAGCCAGCGCGGGTCGAGCGGATAGGGGTGCGGATCGCGGCGGGGATACCAGTAGATGTGGCCGGCATCGAGTGCGTGGATCAGCGTGTCGCGCTGGCTCAAACTCGCGCCCTTTTTCGCGCCTGGTTTCGCGGTGAGATAGCCGGCGAACAGGTCGTACACCTCGTCCGGCGGTAGCACTTGCCGAGCGGCGTTGAACGCGGCCGTCAGGTGGCTGCCTTCGACCTCGGTATGGGCGCGGGCCAGCGCGAGTTGCAGCGCCTTCGGCCCGCGCGCCATCCGCCATACCACGGCCTCAACCACGTCCGATCCGGAGGCGGTGTCGCCCTTGACCTTGGCCAATGCGCTACGGCGACCGAACAGGTCGAGGATCAGCGCCACCGTGGCCGGGTGGTCGTCGGTCGTCAAGGCGCGGAACAAGTGGATGAGTCGACGGGCCGTCGTGCCGATCTGTTTCTTATCCTTGAGCTTGACGATTTCGGCCGACGCTTTGCCGACCTCGGCCACCAGTAGCGCGACCGCCGCCTCGCCCGTGTTCCCGGCGATGGCCCCTGCGACCAATTCCGCGTCCTTGCCCGCGAGCGCTTTCGCCAATACTGCCACAGCACTCGCGTCGTTAGACGTGGCGAGAGCGTAGTACGCGGCCCGGCGCACGTTGTGGGCTTTGGCGGATGCCTGTTCGATCAGGAACGGCAAGTTGTCGGCGTCGGCTCCGAGGCAGGTGATGGCCGCCACCTTGACCTCTTTCGATCCGGTCTCCAACGCTTGTTTGACGAGATCTCGCGTGCCGGCCGGATCGATGGCGTGCATCAGGCTCAGCCGACGCGGGTGGCCTTTGGTCCCCTTCGGGTCAAACTTCGCCCGAAGCTCCGGCAGGACCGCCTTGCCGTACATCGGCAACACCTTTTCCGCGATGAAGTCGGCGATCTCGGAATACGGGTCGTCCAGCCCATCGAGGGCCGGCTTGATAAGCCGCAGGTCGCGGAACGCGCCGCGCTTGTGGGCGTCCGTCACCAACTCCAGCCGACCGGAGCCGGTGCTGTTCAACGCCTCCAACAGCGGCTTGAGGAGCCGGGCACTGGTCGCCGCCGTGGTGCCGCCGAGTTCGACCGTTTCAATCGGCTCCAGCGGCCCGGCGATGCCCGTCTCGCCCTGGGTGTACAGCACGGCCGTTACCAACGAGGTCAGTTCGAGTAGGCTGGCGGCCGATGTATCCTCCGGCCCGTCGATGACGGCGCGGGCGCACTCCGCTACCTTGGCGAACACCGGGGTCTTGGCCCCGGCCTGCTCCAGCGGCGGCAGCAGCTTCTTGAGCCGGAAGTCGCCGCGGGCGACCGCGCTACCGGCGACCGCCAGCCGACGGGCCTCGTCGTACACCTGGTTCAGGACCGCGATGCTCATGGCGAACCCCTGAAAGAATTAGCCACAGATGAACACAGATGAACACAGATGAACGCGGACGAGAACCACTCGCATTTATCTGTGTTCATCTGTGTTCATCTGT
>CAZNSL010001204.1:0-1940 GCA_964574975.1 uncultured Alcaligenaceae bacterium
GGAACGCTTTCTGCTCCTCGGACAGGACCGTCTGCGTGGTCAGCGATTCACCGGTCGCGCCGGACACCATCGCGTCGAGCGCCTCGCGCGTTCGCGTCCGCGCCGCCACCGCCCGGTCGCGTTCCGACGCCACCGCTTGCCGCGCCCGTTCGCGCTGCCACGCGACCACGCCGATCGCCACCAACCCGATCGCCAGCGCCGCCGCCAGGCCCGTCACCAGCCGGGTGTGCTTGCGCGACCAGCGCCGCAGCCGCGCGCCCAGCGGCTCCGGGTACGCGCTCACCGGCTCGTCGGCCAACCAGCGCTCCACGTCGCGGGCCAGGTCCGTCGCCCACGGGTAGCGATCCGCCGGATTGAGGGCCATCGCCTTGCGGCAGATCGCCTCCAGCGCCGGCGGCACCGCCGGTTGGACCGACCGCGGCGGCGGCACCTCGCCGGCCACCACCCGGCGCAACACGTCGGCGACCGGCAGGCCGTGGAAGGCCGTCCGCCCGGCCAGCAGCTCGTAGAGCGTCGCGCCGAGCGAGTACACGTCGGTCGCCGGGCCGAGGTCGGCGATGCGGCCGTCGGCCTGTTCCGGCGACATGTACGCTGGCGTGCCCAGCACCTGTCCGGCCACGGTGGCCGAAGAGTCGCCGGCCGAGCGCGGCTGGAGTGCCGCGTCGCCGCTCCGGTCGCTGACGCTCCCGGCTCGCCCGGTCGCCTTGGCCAGTCCCCAATCGACGACGAGCGTCTCGCCGTACTGGCCGAGCATGACGTTGCCGGGCTTCAGGTCGCGGTGCAACACGCCACGGCTGTGCGCGTAGGCAACGGCGTTGCACACGTCGATGAACCGCCGCAGCAGGTCGCGGAATTCGAGGGAGGCGAAGTCCCTTGAGCCCGACGCGCCAGCGAGGGTGGTCGCCTCGTCCCCTCGCTGGCGCGTCGGGCTCAAGGCGTTTCCGGGGAACCGCTTGATCGCCTCGAGGAGGTTGTCGCCCTGGATGAAGCGCATCGCGTAGAACGGCCGACCGTCCGAGTAGGTGCCCAGACCGTAGACCGGCACGATGCCGGGGTGTTCCAGCCCGCCGGTGATCTCCGCTTCCAACACGAACCGGCTGCGGCTCGTGCCATCGTCGGCGTAGCGGCCCTGAATCTCCTTGAGCGCGACGTGCCGGCCGAGTTCGACGTCCTCGGCGACGTACACTTCGCCGAGGCCGCCGCGGGCGTGCGGCCGCAGGATGCGGTAGCGCAGTCCTGTCCCAATTGCGGCCGGCGGGTTTGCGTCGCCTGTCGGGCCGACGTACATCGGCGTGCGGGCGGGGTCGCTCTCGGCCGACTCCCGCGGGGGCAACGTAACCTGGGCGACGCTGCGCCGCACGTCGTCGTCGGTGATCGCCGCCAGGCTCTGGAGAAGGGCCGGCTCGACCGACGACAGGGCGGCGAGGCTCTGGCGCGGGTCGTCGCCGTGCCCGGCCAAGTGCCGCAGCACGAGCGCGTCGAGCAGGGTCCGCGTGTCGGCGTCGATCGCCCCGCGCTGGCGCAGCACCTCGCCGAGCGGCTTGGCCTTGTCGAGCAGCCAGGCGTTCATGCCGTCGATCAGGGCGTCGCGGCTGACGAAGTCGAGCTGGACGGCGAGGATGCCGAAAAGGAGGTTGCGGTCGGCGGACATGGGCTTGGGCCTCGGGCAAGGGGGACGGGAATTCGCGTCCCATCATAACCGCCGCCGGGGCCGGTGCAAGGATTTCGTTGCATTCGTTGCATGCAACGAAAATGCGTTGCACGACCCCACACACCTTTTTCGTGCAACGAAAGACGAATCACCGCGCCAGTACGCCGTCGGCCACGTCCCACAAGAGCGCCGCAAAGTCGTCGCGGCGACGCAACCCCGCCAAATCGGCGTCCTTCTGCATGTGCGGCACGTCGCGGTAGCCACCGGCGAACGCCCGCCGCAGTAGGGC
>CAZNSL010001205.1:0-1940 GCA_964574975.1 uncultured Alcaligenaceae bacterium
GCGAACGACCTGAACATCGGCCCGATGGGCTTCGGCGGCAAGCTGACCGTTGGCGCGTGTAAGGTCGGGGCGCGCAATCGGCTACCGGCGTCGTTCTTCGTGAGCGTCGCGTACATGTGCTGGGCATACCGTCGCCGCGGTGTCGTCCTCGATCCGGAAAGCGGTGACGCGATCGAGTGGCTGTACCAGTCGCCCGGCGAGTTCGACAAGCCCCCTGCCGACATCGGGGAGGTGGACCTCGGCATGCGTGGCCGCGATGCGGTTCGATTGACGACGCCGCTCGCGGAAGCAGACGTGCGCAAGCTCAAGGCCGGCGATGTCGTGCTGCTCTCGGGCACCGTCTTCACCGGGCGCGATGCCGTGCATCAATACCTGTACAAGGGCAGCGACCTGCCGGTGTTGAAGGACGCGGTCATCTACCACTGCGGCCCGGTGGTGATCGAGGAGAAGGCCCCTGCCCCGGCGACTACCGAAGGGCTGCCGGAACAGGACGCGAAGGCGGCCGCCCCGCACAGCCCAGCGCCGACCCAGGTCGAAGGGCGCGAGCGCTACCGCGTGGTGGCGGCAGGGCCAACGACCTCGATCCGCGAAGAGCCGTATCAGGCGACCGTGATCGCCCGGTACGGCGTGAAGGCCGTCATCGGCAAGGGCGGCATGGGGCCGAAGACGTTGGCTGCCTGCCGCGAGCACGGTTGCGTCTACCTGCACGCTATCGGCGGGGCAGCGCAGATCTACGCCCGCTGCGTCAAGCACGTGCCGAACGTGTACCTGAAAGAGTTCGGCAGCCCCGAGGCGGTGTGGGAGATGCACGTCGAGGATTTCCCCGCCGTGGTGACGATGGACTCGCACGGGCGGTCGCTGCACCAGGAAGTCGCCGACGAGTCGAAAGGGCGGTTGCAGGAGGCGCTCGGCGTCACCGTCGGTACGTGAGCCGGTGAATCTTCTGCGCATCGTGCTGGTTGGCGACGATGGCGCGGCCTCTTAACATCGGCAATGCCACGTGAAGTGATCGAAGCGACTACGACTCGCGCTGCCAGCGTCTCTCGGAGCTATTGCCATGAATGACTCGCCGTTCCCGGAAAACCGTCGTGCCCATCCACGCCGGCAACCCACGGCCGACACGGTCTGCCGATTGGAATCGGGCCCCGACCTCGGACTGGTGTGGAACATCTCCGCCGGCGGCGTCAGCATGTTGCTCCGCGAGGAACTGGAGCGCGGCACGACCGTTCGCGGCTGCCTGGAGTCTGCTGGCGCAGCGCTGCCGGTGACGCTGCGCGTGGCCCACGTCGCCCGCCTGCGCACGGGCGACTTCCTCGTTGGAGGCCAGTTCGACCGTCCGCTGACGGCCAACGAAATGCAACCGTTCGTCGGGTCAGTCGCCTCGTTGTGAGGCAGCCGTCTGGCCCGCGGCCGGATTCATCGAACCCGAATTATTGCGGCCGCGGGGGCGACAGGCGGTCGTGCAGGATTGCTCTCACGCCCTTGGATGGCGGGAGAGGCTTCGGCAAAGTGTCCCCAGATGGCCGCCACTCTTCGACGGCAACGGCCTGCCACCCCACCCCAACCTTCACGCGACTGGCGTCCACGACCACGTTGCCGTCGTCGGCCCGTCCGGGCACCAACTCGATGTAGGGGCCACGCACCTGAGACAGCGACGCTCGACGGGCCTTCGGTATCTGGAAAGGGCCATCGGTGCGGAAGCCGCGAACCACCAGGCCGTCGCCACCCAACAGCGTCCACCCGCCGCGCGAGGCCGTTACTTCGGTGTCCACGAGCGTGATGTCGCGGCCGCTGAGGTTGAACGCGCTGGGCGGGGGCCACTCGGCACGGCCAGCCCCGACGACGCGCGTGTTGCGGAACCGCAACCGCTCGCAGGCGAAGTAGCCGGTGACGCAATTCTGCGGTTCCGCGCGGCCGGCCCCGAATTCGCAATCCGTCAC
>CAZNSL010001206.1:0-1940 GCA_964574975.1 uncultured Alcaligenaceae bacterium
CTGGCGCTGCCGCCGTTCCTGCGGCGGTTCCGGCTGCGCCCGCTGCGGCACCCCTGCCGGCCTCGGCCGCCGCCGTACCAAGCCTCGCCACGCCGCTCGAGAGCCGGCCGGTGCCGGAGTCGGCCGCGTCGCCGGCCGCCGACGCGCCCACACTGTCGGAGCGGGACGGGCGTGCGCAGGCCCACGCGTGGAAGGGGGCGCCGTATCGCGAGAACGGGAAGACGCGCAAAGGCATCGGCACCCCGGAACTCGTGGAAGCCCTCGCGAAGGATCTGTTCGGCGTCGACCTCCCGTCGGAAGTTGACCAGCAGATGCGCACGGGCAAGCTGGTGAACCGGGTCGACTTGGCACCCGGCGACCTGGTCTTCTTCGAAGGCCGCGGCTTCGGGCCGTTCCGTGCCCGCAGCGTGGCGCTCTTCCTCGGCCACGACGACATGGCCGTCTCGCTCAAGGACCGCGGGGTTGTGTTCGTCAAGCTCGGGGACGACCCGTGGACCGGCACGTTCAAGACCGGCCGGCGCATCTCGAACCCGAACCGGCAGGCGCCAGACTTCAACCCGGCCGACTACGGCGCCAACCGCACGGCGCTGCTGCGCGACGTGGCGAAGGCGTGGGTCGGCACGCTCTATAAACAGGGCGGTACCACCTTCGACGGGATCGGCAACGACGAGTTCGTCCGCTCGATCTACGAAGCGATCAACGACGATGAGCTCGAGGGCAAGCCGGACCAGTGGGAGAAGCGAGGGAAGGCGGTCAAGCGCGCCGACCTGCAGCCGGGCGACATCATCCTCTACGAGGCGGTCGGCATCGGCAAGCTGGTCGATCGCCGTCACGCGGGCATGTACATCGGCAACGGCGAGTTCGTGCACGCGGTGAAAGGCTCGGCCGTCACGATCTCCCGGCTCGACGAGGATCGGTGGCGGAGGGCCTTTCGTGGCTCACGCCGCATCGAGCCCGTTGACGACGCGGGCCCTGCCGGTGCCACTGTGGCGGGCGGACGTCCTGCCGGCCGGAACGCGTACGCCAACACCGCCGGACGCACGGTCTCCGATCCGGAGCGCAAGCTGCGCGACGCCACGCAGCCCTGGCTCGGCACGCCGTACAAGCTGGGTGGCAACACGAAGTCCGGCGTCGATTGTTCGGCGTTCGTCCGTGCGGTCTACGGCGACGTCTACGGCGTCGAGTTGCCGCGAACGGCGGAAGAGCAGGAACGGCTCGGGCAGAAGGTGGACCGGCGCGACCTCCAGCCGGGCGACCTCGTGTTCTTCCGCACCAAGGGCATGGGGCCGTTCTTCAAGAGCCGCCACGTTGGGGTCTACGTGGGCGGCGGCGAATTCGCCCAGGCGTCGGGCCGGCTTGGCGTGAACATCTCGCCGCTGAGCAACCGCTACTGGAGCAAGAAGTACGAAGGCGCACGCCGCCTCCAGCCCCGCCGCGCGAACTGATCGTCCACGGGCGGTGCGTGACCGCGCCTACTGCCGTTCTCCCGGGAACGTCTCCCGTTCCACGGTCAGGTAGAGGACGTTCACGCCAAGGAAGTACGCGAAGAACGAATAGGTGCCGAATCCCTTGCGGTTCGCCACCATGAAGCTGGCGTGCTCGCCGACGCTGACCTCGAACTCGATCGTCTTCCAGAAGAGCGTGTTGTGGACGCGCAGCGTATGTGGCCCCGGCTTCACTTCGACCGACACTTCCTGGCGGTTGAAGAGTACGCCGATGCGCTCGCCATCGAGCGACACGTAGATGTCGCGCAGCCCGACGTCGTCCTTCGACTGCCGCCGCACCGTGACCCTCGAGTGCCACGACGCCTTGAGCCCCGCAATCAGGCCATCGAGTTCGGCAATCGTCGGTTCTGGCGGCGCTTCTGTCAGGACCGTGGAACGAGGCATGTGATCATCCGGCACGGTGCGGGTGAACGGCGGTCATCCAATCAGGTCGAC
>CAZNSL010001207.1:0-1934 GCA_964574975.1 uncultured Alcaligenaceae bacterium
CGGTCGTACTGGATCGCCACCGTCTCCGCCGGCGACGAGGTCGCGCGCTCGAACTGCGTCACGGTCACGCGCGAGTCCTCGCTGCGGCCGTGGCCGGTGCCGAGCTTGCCGAGCATCCGCTTCTCGTCCTTGAACTCCTGCCGCGCGACTTCCGCCGCCGACTCGTCGTCGCGGGCGCTGGCCGGCGGCGCGGGCATCGGCGGCGGCACCGGCGCTGCCCGCGCGGGCTGAGGAGGCTGCGAGGCGGGCGCGGCAGGTGCGTCGGCAGTCTCGCGCTTCGCACCGTCGGCGGTCGCCTCGGAGGCCGCCAGCCGGCCGCGGTAGTCCTGCTCGCGCCACGCGATGCGCTTCGGCCGCTCCTGGAACACCGCCACGCCGATCACGCCGACGTTCTGCGGGCGGCCGGTGCGCGCCGCGTACGAGTCGCCGAGGTCGGTGAAGTAGAACGCCGCCGTGCGCTCCAGGCTCTTGCGCCAGCCGGCGATCTCGACCGAGCCCCACGGCTCGAGCACGTAGCCGGATTGCTGCGGCGACGCGGTGTCGCCGGAGACGACGTTCACGCCGTCCACACTGGTCACGACGAGGATGCGCGCGTTGGTGCAGTTGCGGATGCGCACCGCGTACTCGTGGCCCGGCACGCCGACGACGTAGTGGCGGCCGTCCTTCTGGTAGACGGGCAGCGCGGTGCCGTTCTGGCGGTCGAACACGTCGACCTGCACGAGGCTGCTCTTCACGTAGGGCGGTGCGTAGGGTGGGGACGTCGCCGCCGCGCCGCCGGCGCCGGTCGCGAAGCCCGCCGCAACGAGCGCCGCCGCCAGCGCCCGCCGCCACGTCGAAAGGGTCATGACCATGTCCGTCTCCATCGGGAACCGGCCTCGTTGCGGGCCGTGTCCCCTTCAACGGGGGCGGATCCCGGGCGGGGTTAAAGGGGTTCCGGCGGCCCCCGCCCCTGGTGCAATAATGGAATCCATGGACCCCGCCGAAGTCGCCAAGCTCCCGCTGGTCGTGGCCTCGCTCGCGTTCGCGCTCGCGTTCGTGTTCGGGGCGGTGGCCAACCGCGTCAATTTCTGCACGATGGGCGCGATCGCCGACATCGTGAACTTCGGCAATTGGCACCGCATGCGTATGTGGGTGCTCGCTATCGCCGTAGCCATTGCGGGAAGCGCGATTCTGGTATTGACCGGGAGCGTCGACCTGAAGAAATCGATCTTCACCGGCGCCCGGGTGGCCTGGGTCTCCGCCATCGTCGGCGGCTTCCTGTTCGGGTTCGGGATGACGCTTGCGTCCGGCTGCGGCAGCAAGACGCTGATCCGCGCCGGGGCCGGGAACCTCAAGTCCTGGATCGTGTTCGTGATGATCGGCATCGCCGCGTACATGACGCTGCGCGGGCTGTTCGCGGTCTGGCGGACGAACGCGCTCGACGTCTGGCGCTTCGACCTCACGCCGCTCGGGGCCGCGACGTCCGACCTGCCGACGATCCTCGCCGCGCTGGGCATCCCCGCGGTGAAGACGTGGCTTCCGTTCGCCGTGGCGGCGCTGCTCGCGGTGTTCGTGTTCAGGGACGCGGAGTTCCGGAAGTCGCCCGAGCTCGTCGCCGGCGGCGTCGTGGTCGGCCTGGTCGTCGTCGGCGGCTGGTACGTGTCGGGGCACCTGGGCTACGTATCCGAGGACCCGGCCACGCTGGAGGAGAAGTTCTTCGGCACCAACAGCAACCGGCTCGAGTCGTTCAGCTTCGTGGCGCCCATCGCCTACACGATCGAGCTGCTGATGTTCTGGAGCGACCAGTCGCGGATCGTCACCTTCGGCATCGCGGCGGTGCTCGGCATGCTGCTGGGCTCGGCCGCCTACGCGCTCGTGTCGAAGACGTTCCGCTGGGAGGGCTTCGGCTCGACCGAGGACGTGGCCAACCACATCGTCGGCGGCATCCTGATGGG
>CAZNSL010001208.1:0-1933 GCA_964574975.1 uncultured Alcaligenaceae bacterium
GAAGCCACCGCGCGCCAGCCGTGCGGGATCGACCGTGCGGAGCGCCGCCAGCCGTTCCTGCGCCTCGGTCTTCAGTGCTTCGGGAAAGCGCGCGCCGATCTCGAGGAGCCTGCCGTCGGTGAGCGCGATCAGGAACGGCTGTGTGTCGGAGGCGTACTGCTGCCGGACGAACGGCTCGATGTCGAGCGTCGGGGTCCGTTCGAGCTCCTGTGCGACCTCGGACGCGATGGACTGGGCGAGCCGGTCAGGCGGCTGGTTCGGGACCGCGGAACCCGCCTGGGACATCATCCACAGGAACAGTCCACCCTGCACCACGAGCAGCAGCGCCAGGCAGGCGATGAATCCGAGGGCGATGCGCCAGTAGAGACTGCGGAACCACATGAGCCGGGACGTCCTGGGGAAATCCTACTCCGCGTCGCTGCCGCGACCGGCGTTCCCGGCCCGAAATCACAGACTTTTCACTCCTCCCACTCGTCCTCGTCGTCCTCGTAGCCAGTGGCGACGAAGCGCACCGTGACGCCCCGTCGATCCATCGCATCGAGTTCCCGATGGATGCGGTCGATGTAGTGGAGCGTGATGTGCCGGATGTCGGCCATCGCGGGCACCCAGATCGTGATCTGGTCGCCGGAGTCGCTGGCCTGCGACGAGTTCGAGAACCAGCGCCGGTATTCGTCGGCGTCGATCGACGGCCGCAGCCGTTCGAGCACCCGGGGCCAGATGTGTTCGCTGTCCGACATCGGTTCATTGTCACAGAAATTGGTGAGGTGGCGCCCCAGCGAAATTGGTGAGGTGTCCGGGCTGGCACCGGGATTCCATGCATCGGGGGCAATGCTGCTCCAGCCACTCCTGCTCGTGCTGGTCGTCGGGGCGCCGCCGTCGTCCCCCGCGGCCACCGGCCCGCTCAGGCCCGCCTCGGCGGTGGTGTACGCCGCCGGCGCGGCCGCGCCGCGTGTGTCGAACGAGCAGCAGCCCGAGACCAGGGAACCGCCGACGCCTCCGCACACCGGCATTGGTGCGCTCCTGCGCGGGCTCGCCGGCGACGTGCGGCACCTGCCGTCGTGGCCGAACGCATCGCTTGCGGCGGCGGGCGGCGGACTGGCGCTTGCGGTGCACCCGCTCGACGAGCGCGTGAACATCCGCCTGCGAGGGCCGAACCACGCCGCGAGGGCCGCGTTCGCGCCCGGCAAATTCGTCGGCTACACCCCGGTGCAGATGGGTGCGGCGGTTGCGGTGTTTGCCACGGGCCGCCTGCGGCACGAAGACAAGGTGTCGCACTTCGGGATGGATCTGCTTCGCGCGCAGATCATGACCACGGCCCTCACGACCGGCCTCAAGTACGCCGTGCAGCGCGAACGGCCGGACGGCAGCAACAGCCATTCGTTCCCGTCGGGGCACGCGTCGATGACGTTTGCCACAGCCACCGTGATCGAGCGGCATCTTGGCTGGAGAGCCAGCGCCCTCGGCTACACGGTTGCGTCGTACGTGGCGGCGTCGCGGCTGCACGACAACCGGCACTACCTGAGCGATGTCGTCTTCGGGGCGGCCATTGGCGCGATCGGCGGGCGCACGGTGACACAGCACGGGCGCCAGACATGGACCCTGGTGCCGGCACCTGTGGACGGCGGCGTGGCGGTGGTGGCGATGCGGATGCGGTGAGGGGGGCGCGTCGTTCTGGAAGCCGCCAGAAACGGCGAAGGCCGGTTCGTGGGAACCGGCCTTCGTCAGTCGGGCTATTCGTCCGCGTCGTCGCCGTCGTCGGTACGGCTGGTCGCGAAATCGTCGATGTCCGGCATCGACTCGTCGCCGGCGCTGTCATCGTCGAGCGAGAACGAGCGGCCGGTGAACTTGGTCGGAATCGGGCCGCGGGGGCGTTCTTCCTGCTTCTTCTTGGCCTTGGCGTTCGGGCCGCGCTGCGGCTTGGCATCGGGACCGA
>CAZNSL010001209.1:0-1929 GCA_964574975.1 uncultured Alcaligenaceae bacterium
ACTCCTTCACCACCCATAACCTATGCGAAATCCGACTATCCGGATAGCCTCTGAATGACGCACGAAAAATGATTCGTGGAATACTTTCAGAGAATGACGAACAGGCCCAAATTCTTGCCCGACTGAAACCCTACTGATAGCACTTGCCGGGCGGGACCCAGCCAACACACCAGTATCGCGGTGTCGGTTAGCACATGGTATGATTTTTGCGAAAGTGTGTCCCGAGTGCGTCCCGAGTTACGTTTGGCTTTTGGATGGCAGGCGACATCGCCCGAGTCCCGGAGTTGCCAAGCGAACGAACCCAACCGAAACAATGGGGAGACAAATGTCTCAGTCGCGAACGTTCCGCATCGCACCAGGCGGACGATTCGGCGCGGCCCTCCTGGGGTTGCTCCTCTCATCCACGCTCGTCCATGCAGGCTTTCAGGTTCGATTGGATAACTTGGCCCCCGGTCTAACGGGTACCGTGACGTACGATATCGGTGCCGGAAGCGTGACCCGCAGCGGCCTTGGAATCGGCCAACTCAATGCAACGGTCGATCCGAATCAACTGCTGGGACCGTCCTTCACATTCAAGACCTTTTCCATCGACTTGCACGGCACGAATCACGGTTTCGGCCAGACCTACTCCGTCGCAGAGCGGAACATCGCGACGTTCGTCCCGACGACCTTCAGCAGCCGCATCGCCCACCTGAGCATGTCCTACCTGTACGGCACCTACGGCGACGGCAGCGTGGCGCTCTCCGACAATGAAGGAGCAGCCCTTCAGCTTGCGTTGTGGAAGCTCTCGTTAGGACCTGCCATGATCTCGTTCACCTCGAACCTATTGGACGGCAGTTCAGACCCGTCCAGCGTTCAACAGCGCTATAACTTCTACCTTTCGGATGCCGCTGCTCACCCGACGTTTTATGCCGGCAGTTGGCTCGACCGAGGAAGCGGCAGCGGTCAGCACTTGCTGTACAATCACGAGGATGGTCGGCCAAATCTGACAGCGCCCGCTCCAGGAACGGCTGTGTTGGCGAGTGCCGGAGCGATAATCGTTGGTCTGACGAATCTCGTCAGCCGAAGTCGCATGCTGTGGGAGCGGCAGCGAAAGACGACCAACCCATCGACCGACTGAACGGCGTAAAGAACTCGCGCATTCGACGGGGCGGCACAACCTGCCGTCCCTTTTTCGTCTTGAGCCCGAAGCGCCAGCGAGGGACGATTTCGTCTTCCCTCGCTGGCGCTTCGGGCTCAAACGGTAGTGTCGCCGGCGTTACTGGATAACGACGTTGTCCCCAAGCCCGCCGTCGAGGATGTCGAGGCCCAGGCCGCCGACTAGCACGTCGTCGCCGGCACCGCCCATCAACACGTCGTTGCCGGCGCCGCCCTCCAGCACGTCGTTGCCGTCGCCGCCGTCGGCCGTGAGCTGGATCGCCCCGGCCGCCAGGCCCGAGGCTTCTACCGCGTCGTCGCCGGCCAGGGCGTTGATCGTCAGCCGGTCGTTGGCCGCATCGGTGCCGATGATGTTCACCTGGGCCGCCAGGCCGAGGACCGACGTGCCGGTCGCGTCGCCGACCGCCAGGATCACGTCGTCGCCGCTGGTGCCCTGGACGATGACCGTGTCGGCCCCGGCAACGTTCGCGGCCTCGGTCAGGTTCAGGTTGATCTCCGTCACGTCGGTGCCGCTCAGGTCGTTGATCGTGACCGTGTCGGCCCCGCCGAGGGCGTTAAACGTAATGGTCTCGGTGTCGTTCAAGTCCATGACCACATTGGCGATGTTGCGGAAGAAGATCAGCCGGCCGCCGTTGGCTGCGATGTCGATCGACTCCGCGACGTTCGCCCCGTTGAACAGCATCGTGTCGAAGCCGTCCTGGCCCTCCAGCGTGTCGTTGTCGTCGCCGGGGTTCCAGACGAACACGTCGTCGCCGGCACCCATCAAGGCGG
>CAZNSL010001210.1:0-1928 GCA_964574975.1 uncultured Alcaligenaceae bacterium
TTTAGCAAGACAGATACAGATTGGACGCGCCATAAGGTGAGGGCGGCGCCCCAAAAAGAAAACGCGCCGAGGCGAGTGACTCACCCCGGCGCGTACCTGCATTTCGTCAGTTGCTCAGTTCACTTCTGAGTTCTGACTTCCGAGTTCTCGGTTCCTACCTGCTGGTTCCCGTCGGCCACACCACGCCCATTTCCTTGCGCGGCACGCTGCCGATGCCCTTGGCGACGAACTTCTGCACGCGGCGGCCCTGGTAGGTCTCCGTCGTGTAGAGGTTGCCCTTCGAGTCGATGGCAATGCTGTGGATGGAGTAGAACTGCCCAGGGTAGTGGCCGCCCTCGCCGAAGTTGTAGATCTCCTGCAGCGACTGGCGGTCGATGATGCGGATCTTCGAGTTGCGGCCGTCGGACATGTAGAGGTACTTCTGCTGCGGGTCCTTCGAGAAGGCCACATCCCACACGGAGCCGTCGCCGAGCGAGTCCTTCTGGTACTGCTGCTCCTTGACGAACTTGCCGTCCTTCGAGAAGACCTGCAGGCGGTCGTTCACGCGGTCGCAGACGTAGACCAGGCCGTCGACCGACAGGTCCGCGCAGTGCACCGGGTTGCGGAACTGCTGCACCAGCGGCGCGTTCGGGTTGTAGCGGCCGAGGTCCTTGTCGTCCGGCTTGTTGCCGTAGGCGCCCCAGTAGCGCTTGAACTGGCCGGTCTCGGTGTCCATCACCACGACGCGCTTGTTGCCGTAGCCGTCGGCCACGTACAGCTCGTTGTTCTTCTCGTCGACGAACACCTTCGCCACCTGGAAGAAGTGGTCGGTCGCGTTGCTGTCGGCCTTCACGCCCTTCCGGCCGAACTGCTTCACGAACTTGCCGTCGCGCGTGAACTTCAGCACGAGGCCGTCGGTGCCGCCGTTGCCGCCGATCCAGACGAAGCCTTCGGTGTCGGCATAGATGCCGTGGTTCGAGTCAGGCCAGTCGTAGCCCTGCCCCGGTCCGCCCCAGGCATGGAGGACGTTGCCCGCCTGGTCGAACTCGATGATCGGCGGCGCCTTCTTGCAGCACTCGCCGGTCGGCGGGTTCTGGTCGGCGGCCGCCTCGACCGGATCGAGCGAGTCGTTGCGGTGGATGATCCACACGTGATCCTGGTTGTCGACCCAGACGCCGATCGCCTGGCCGATGTACCAGCCGTTCGGCAGCGGCTTGGGCCACATTGGGTCCACCTCGAACCGCGGCGCGGAGATACCGCTGCCGCCGGCCTGCGCCGATGCCTGCTTCTCGAAGACGCTCTGGCCGACGCCGAGCGCTGCGAGGAGGGCGATGAACCCCGCCCCGATGAATACGTTCCGTCGCTTCATCTCGTGTTCTCCTCAGGCGCACCTCAAGGTGCGCACTACATCTGCTCGTTAGCGGCCGGTCACGAACTTCTGCACGCGCTTGCCGTGGTGCTGCTCGCCCGTGTAGACGTTGCCCTTGGAATCCACGGCAATGCTGCCCACCGCCAGGAAGCGGCCCGGCTGGCGGCCCCCCTGCCCGATGGTCCCGACCTCGCTCAGCGATGCCCGGTCGAGGATGCGGACCTTCTTGTTCTGGCCATCGGCCACGAACAGGTAGCGCTGCTGGGCGTCGTTCGAGAAGGCCACGTCCCACACCGAGCCGAACGACGACACGGCGCCGAACTGCCCCGGCACGACGGCCCCGAGCGTGTTCTTCGCGATGACCGCTTCCTTCACGAACTTGCCGTCCTTCTGGAACACCTGGATGCGGTTGCTGGTCCGGTCGCAGACGTAGACGTTGCCGTCCTTCGCGAGGTCCACGCAGGTGACGTCGCGGAACTGGCGGGCGGCCGGCGCGTTCGGGTCGTACGCGCCCGGGTCGGCTCCCGGCTTCTCGCCGTAGGCGCCCCACGCGCGCTTGAACTTGCCGGTTTCGCTGTCG
>CAZNSL010001211.1:0-1927 GCA_964574975.1 uncultured Alcaligenaceae bacterium
GACGGTCGCCGGATGGATCGGCTATCAGAGCGGGCAACAGCTGCAAATCGCACAGGCCCAGTCGACGCTGGCCGCGGATCTCGACACCCAATGGCGTCTTGCCGAACAGGACATCGCCGCCGGGCGGGACCGGTTTGCCCTGCAGCGGATCGAGTACATCATCTCCATCAACCCGAATTACCCGGGCGCCTCCGAGCGGATCGCGCTGCTGCGAACCAGCCTGGCGGTGACGCAGCCCATCCCGACCGTCACGCCGACGCGCCGGCCCGTGTCTGAGGATCCAGCCGCGATCCTGGCCGATATGCAATCGTACGCCGCCGAACAGAACTGGGACGCCGTGATCGACGAAGCCGCGCATCTGCGGACCCTGGCACGTGACTTCGAGCCAAAGATCGTCGACCAGTTGCTGTTCCAGGCCCTCCGGAACCGCGGCCTCCAGCGCATCAAGGGCGACGAGGTCGAACTGGGCATCGCCGACCTCGATTATGCGGCGCTCTTCGCGCCGCTGGATCAGGAAGCGCTCAGCTACCGCGAATATGGGCGTATGTACCTGGCCGGCATCGGCAACTATGGCCTGAACTGGGCGCGCGCCGTCAGCGCCTTGAGCGAGCTGTATGCGATCGGCCCCTATTACAAAGACGCGAACCGGCTGCTGTACAAGGCCCTGCTGGCCTACGGACACGAGGCTGAGTCCTACGGCGACAACTGCCTGGCGGCCGAGCAGTATCGCTTTGCCGCCGAGATGGATGCAGGCGCCGACGCCGTGCTTCAGCCGACACCCGCCGCCGCGCTGGCAACAGCCGAAGTCAACTGTCAGCTGACGCCTTACCCGCCGGTGGCGACCGCCGATCCGAACGCCACACCGGACCCCAATGCCACGCCGGACCCGAACGCGACGATCGACCCGAACGTGACGATCGACCCGGGCCTGGCCCCTACCGAGACGCCAACTGCGCCGTAGGTGCGAGTAGTTTATGATTGCCCGGGCGTTGGCGCGATGTGCCGACGCCGAGGAGGAGAGAAATGACGTCACCACGCCCGAGTTCGCCGAAAGGCGGCCTGCCGATGGGCACCATCGGCGGGATCGCCGCCATCGTCATACTGGCCCTCGTCGGTATAGCCATGCTGGGCTATGCACTGTCGAACGTGTTCGGCAGCCCTGCGGCCACCCCGACCGCCCAGGTCGCCGAGGCGGCTTCGGCCACACCCGCGCTCGTGCTGCCGACGACGACACCCGTGCCGCCGACGGCTGCCCCGTCGGCCACGTTGCCGCTCGAAACCGCCACGACCGCGCCGACCAACACACCTGAAGGCGCCGCCACGGCCACGCTGCCCAGCGGCGGCTCGGCCGTCGGCGACCTGCATGTCCGGGTGGTGGCCGCCAACGTCCGCGCAGCCCCGAACGCCGAGGCCCAGTTGCTGGTCACGATCGACGGCGGAAGCAGCGCCAAGGTAGTCGGCCGCAATGAAGCCGGCGACTGGCTGGCCGTCGACTTCAATGGCCAGGTCGGCTGGGTTTCCACGACGGTCGCCACCTTCGTCGGTGACGACGCATCTCTGCCTGTGCTGACGCCGAACGCGCCGCTCCCGACCTCGGGCGCAGCCGCGACCCAGCCCGCCGCCACAGCCCAGCCCGGGGCCGCCACGGCCACGCCTGCGGCCGCCAGCGGTAACACGGTGACCGCCAACACCGGCGGCGCCAACGTGCGCAGCGGTCCGAGCACGGCTTATCAGATCATCGGCGGACTCGACGGCGGCAAGACGGCCGTCGTCAAGGGTCGCAATGCCGGCAACGACTGGCTCGCGATCGATCTCAACGGCACGACCGGCTGGGTGTATACGGGCGTCGTAACGTACGGCGGCACGATCGCCAGTCTGCCGATCGTCGCGGCCCCGCCTGCCCCCTCTGGATCCGGCTCGAACCCGG
>CAZNSL010001212.1:0-1924 GCA_964574975.1 uncultured Alcaligenaceae bacterium
AACGCCGGCCGGGCCGCCGCCATCGCCCGCCAGCGCTTCGAGGACACCGATGCCCTCGTCCTTCGCTTCGACACCCGGTTGGAAAACCTCAAGGACGCCGAAGCCGTGGCCGTGCGCCGCGAGTTCCTGCAGGAGATCGTCCGCACCAGCGAGGCCCAGCGAGCGGAGCAGCCCGACGACCCGCACGCCCGCCGTCAGCTCGGCCGGTCGTACCAACGGCTCGCGCAACTCGAGTACGACGACGGCCGCTACCGCGATGGCCTCGCCGACGCCGACATGGCGCTCGCCCTGCAAACGCCGCTCGCCGCGACGGGCAGCACCGCGGATCGCAGTGACCTCGCCACCACCCGCGCCTACCGGGCGGCGCTCCTGCGGAAGACGCGGAAGGTCGCCGAGTCGGAGGCCGAGTACCGCGCGGCCATCGAGCTGCGCGACGCCCTGGCAAAGTCCTTTGAGCCCGACGCGCCAGCGAGGGATCGCCCGTCCCTCGCTGGCGCGTCGGGCTCAATCGCACTACGTCATGCTCTGAAAGCCGCGGAGTTGCGCGGGCGGCTGGCCGACCTGCTCGACGTGACCGACCGCCGGGCCGACGCCGTGGCCCTCTACCGCAAGGTCGGCGGCGACCTGGAAGCGCTGACGGCCGCGTTCGCATCGGAGGCGGAACCGGCCCGCGACGCGGCCGACGCCGCCGCGGCCCTGGCGTCGCTCCTGGAAGGGACGGACGCGCCCGGCGCAAAGGCGGCGTGGGCGCGGGCCCTGGCCCTGGCGGTCGAGGCCAACCGCCGCGGCGGCAGCGCCTACGGTCGGTTCCGCCGCCAGACGTTCCACGACACGGCCGACTTCCACAAGCGGCAGCGCGACGCCGCCGGGCTGGCGGCATTGGCCGAGGCGCTGGCGAAGCTCAGCCCCGACGAGACGACCGACCTGTACAACGCGGCCTGCTACGCCGCCCTGGCCGCCGCCGTCACCCGCGACGACAAATCGGCCGCCGACGGCCACGCCAAGCGCGCGGTCGAACTGCTCCAGCGGTCAGTGCAGTGCGGCTACGCCGACCGCGACCACGTCCTCAGCGACGCCGACCTCGATCCGTTGCGCGGCCGGCCGGACTTCGGCGCGCTCGTCGCCGACCTCGACCGCCGGGTGCCCGGCAAGCCGGTGACGCCGGCCCGGCGATTGGAAGCGCTCAAGGACAAGTACGCGACCGCCGCCGACGACGCGAAGGCGAAGCTGAAGCGCGCCCGCACGACGGCCGAGAAGCAGCGGCTGTTGGCCGAGTTGCCGCGCCCGTCCGACGCGGCCCCCGGCTTCCTCGGCTTCGCCAGCGAGAACGCAGCCAACCCCGCCGCCGTCGAGGCACTGATATGGGTGCTGGACACCGTGACCGGCGACGGCTCGGTTGAGTCCGCGCTGCGGCGGCAGGCGCTCGACGCGCTGGAGCGCGACCACCTGACCCGGCCGGAAGTGGTGCAAGCCGTCGAGCAGTTGTCGGCGTCGCCGGTGCCGGAGGCCGATCGCTTTCTGAAGGCGCTGGCCGAGAAGCACCCGAAGCCCGACGTGCGCGGGCCGGCGCTGCTGGCCTTGGCGAATGCCCTGGCGCAGCGGCCGGACCAGTTCGCGGCTGCCGACGCGACCTACGACCGGGTGATCCGCGACTATGCGGCCGTGACGTTCGGCCAGTCGGCCCTGGGCGAGACGGCGAAGGCGAAGCAATACGAGCTGCGGCACCTGTCGCCGGGCCGGCCGGCTCTGGAGATCACTGGCGACGACCTCGACGGCCGGCCGATGAAGCTGAGCGACTTCCGGGGCAAGGTGGTGCTGCTCGACTTCTGGGCGAACTGGTGCGGCCACTGCCGGCGGATGTACCCCTACGAGAAGGCGCTGGTGGCGAAGCGGATCCTGGTCGGCACGGCCAGCGATCCCGCCA
>CAZNSL010001213.1:0-1918 GCA_964574975.1 uncultured Alcaligenaceae bacterium
GTTCACGGCTACGGCGTACCGGCGCCGGGGCCGACGACCGGTTGGCGCGATCGACCTTCGCGAGCGGCGTCGGGCCGCGTCCCCGTCGGCCGTTGGCCGAGCGCCTCCAACCCGGTGGCGAGGGTGGTGGGACGAGCGTCGTTGCCATCACGCTACACACCCCACGGTTGCAGGGATTCTTTCGGTGGCCGAGTGGGACGCGTGCGACTACCTTCTCCTAGTCCGTGGGCAAGGCTCAGGCCGGCACGGGTGTCGAACGCAGCGGTCGCCAAGCTCATACATTCTGTATCGAGTGCCTTTGGTGCGAAATGCCGAAAGTGGTCACGGTCGCGACAAACCATCGCAGTCTCCGTTTGATTCTTGTCGGGTTGATGTTCACACCCTGCGCCGCTGCGGGGCAGGACGCGTCACCGGGTCTTGAGTTGCACGTTGCCCCGAGCGGCAAAGACACCAACGCGGGCACCGCAGCCCAGCCGTTCTCCACACTGGAGCGGGCGCGGAACGAAATCCGTGCGATCAAGAAACGCGAAGGGTTGCCGGCGGGTGGCGTCACGGTGACGCTTCACGGTGGGCTGTACGAACTGGTAAGACCGTTCGAACTGACCGCGGAAGACTCGGGCACCACCACATCGCCCATCCTGTACCGCGCGAGCAAGAAGGAGGTGGTCCGAATCTCCGGCGGCAAGCATGCGACAGGATGGAAAGAAGTGACCGACAAGGCCGTGCTGGAACGGCTCGATCCCGCTGCACGCGGCCAGGTGGTGTGGGCGGATCTGCGGGCTCAAGGCGTGCGAGACTTCGGCGAGATCGGCGGTGGCTTCGGGCTGAAGGGCGGCCCGGGTCTGGAGTTGTTCTTCAACGACGAGCCGATGGCGTTGTCGCGCTACCCCAACGACGGCTTCATCAAGATCGCGGGAGTCGAAGGGGCGACAGAGAAAACCATCGGGAACCGCAAGGGCTGCGTCGAGGGCGTCTTCACCTATGAAGGCGACCGGCCCACGCGCTGGAAGGACGAGACGGAAGGCTGGGTTCTCGGCTACTGGTGGTACGACTGGGCCGAGCAACGGCAACGGATCGAGTCGATTGACGTCGTAGCGAAGCGGATGACTCTGGCAAAGCCGGACCATCACTACGGCTACCGTACCGGTCAGTGGTTCTATGGCTTCAACCTACTGAGCGAAATCGATCGGCCCGGGGAGTGGTATCTCGACCGCCGGGCGGGCCATATCTACTTCTGGCCACCGTCCCCAATCGAGAATGGCCGTGCAACGGTCTCGGTGCTCAACAGCCTCGTGACTCTGAACGACACGAAGCACGTAACGCTGCAGGGCCTCACGCTGGAAGCGTCGCGCGGCACGGCGGTCGCCATGACCGGTGCCGAGAATGACCGGCTCGTCGGTTGCACGCTGCGCAACATCGGCAGTTGGGCGGTGCGGATCTCCGGCGTTAACAGCGGCGTCGTCGGTTGCGACATCTCCGCCACGGGTGACGGTGGGATCGGCCTCAGCGGCGGCGACCGGGTGCAACTCACGCCCGCCGGCCTGTACGCCGTGAACAACCACATCCACGACTGGAGCCGATGGAACCGGATGAACCGACACGGGATCTCGCTGGGCGGCGTCGGCAACCGGGCGGCCCACAACCTCCTCCACCATTCACCGCACAGCGCCATCCACTTCTCGGGGAACGATCACGTCATCGAGTCCAACGAGATTCACAGTGTCTGCCTCGAATCGAACGATGCCGGCGCGATTTACGCGGGGCGGAACTGGACGATGCGCGGCACGGTGATTCGCCACAACCACCTGCACCACATCCGCGGCTTCCAGGACCGTGGCTGCATCGGCATCTACCTCGACGACATGTACAGCGGCACCGCCATCTACGGCAACCTGTTCCACGACGTGACCCGCGCCGC
>CAZNSL010001214.1:0-1917 GCA_964574975.1 uncultured Alcaligenaceae bacterium
CGCAATCGCTGGCGATCCGCGGTGGGACTCGCTCCACTCGTCCCACCCTACGAGACCGGACGAATTGAGCCCGACGCGCCAGCGAGGGGGAGCGACCCGACATGCGACGAACGGCGAACTGGCTGGTGGGCGCGCTCGCGTTGACGGCGCTCGGCGTCGTCGATACGTCGGGTCAGGAGGTCAAGAACGCTCCGAAGAAGGAGCCGCCGAAGAAGGCCGTTACGAAGGTGGCCCCGGCTGCCGCGGTCATCCGAGCCGTCCCGAACGAAGCCACGATCGCACAGTTCGAGCAGCAGTACGGCCAGATGGTCCGCCAGGTCTTCCGCAGCGAGATGCACTTCATGCGCGTCGTCTGCGAACCGACCAAGGCGCAGTTCGAGGCGGTCACGGCCGACACGGCGGCAGACGTGAAGGCCACGCCGCGCAAGTTGGCGGAGGCGATGCTGCGCGGCGGCGGTCAGTTCGACCCCCGCGAGACCTTCACCGACGCGATCGGCAAGTCGATCCGCACGATCCTCTCGGCCGACCAGGCGGCGCGCTACGTGAAGGAACTCGAACTGCGAGCGGCGGCCCGCAAGCGGCTCGTCGTCGTGAACCTCGTGGCTTCGGTCGACAAGGCTCTGATCCTCTCGCCGGACCAGCGCGAGAAGCTCGCCGCAGTCCTCGCCGCCAACTGGAACGAGGCGTGGAACCAGACGCAGATGTTCATGTACGGCAACCAGTACCTGCCGCAGATGCCCGACGCGAAGATTCTCCCCATCCTGTCGGACGCCCAGAAAACGGTCTGGCGTAGCGTCCCGAAGGCGAACGTGCGGTTCGGGGTGAACCTGGGTTTCATGCAAGTGATGGAAGTCGACGACGAGGTGTGGGACTACAAGCCGGTTCCCAAGGCCGCGCCGGCGGCGAAGGCGGTCGAGAAGCGATGAACGACACCTACCCCCTCGTTCCCAGGCAGAGCCTGGGAACGAGGGGGCGTTTCTCCTGGCACTGGCCGCGGCCATCGCGCTCGCGGGACCGGCGTGTGCCCAAGCCGAGAAGAAGCAAGCGGCGCGCCCCGCCCCGGCCGCCGTGGTGAACGTCGTCGGCGGATTCGCGGCCCCCGTGCAGGCCTGGCCCGACGAGCAGTTCGAGGCGTGGGTCTTCGGCCAGGACCGCAATGCCGCCGGGGCGCGCAAGCGATTCGACGCGCTCCTGGCGCTACAAATCGACGAGATCGACCGCACCTGCCAACTCAGCGCGGCGCAGAAGGCGAAGTTGCACCTGATCGGTCGCGGCGACATCAAGCGGCTGCTGGACGACTACGACCGGGCCAAACAGCGGTTCAACGCGATGAACAACGACGTGCAGCGGATTCAGGAGATCATGGCCGACGTTCGGCCGCTCCAGTTGTCCATCCAGGCCGGCCCGTTTGCCAGCAAGTCGCTCCTCGCGAAGTCGTTGCGCAACGCGCTGACCGGCGAGCAGTTCGCCCACTACGACGCGGTGCAGGGCGAGCGCAAGAAGTACCGCCACCGCGCCCAGATCGAGTTGGCCGTCGCCCAGATCGAACAGGGGATGCCCCTGCGCGATGCTCAGCGGAAGGCGCTCATCGAACTCTTAACGGCCGAGGTCAAGCCGGTGCGGACGGCCGTGGTGGGTCCGTACGAGTTCTACCTGTTCATGGACCGGCTGGGCCGCGTCCCGGAGGAGAAGATTCGGCCACTGCTCTCCGACGCGCAGTGGAAGGCCCTGAGGCGACAGATTGCCCAGTTCGCGATGATCGTGCCGAACCTGCGCCAGGCTGGCCTCTTGTCCGACGACGATGACGACGCCCCAGCCCGGCCCGCGCCGGTTCCGGCGCTGGCGAAGTGATTTTCCCCCCTCTCCCGGCGTTGCGGGGGAGGGGCCGGGGGTGAGGGTCTTTCCCTCCTCTCCCGG
>CAZNSL010001215.1:0-1914 GCA_964574975.1 uncultured Alcaligenaceae bacterium
ATTTTCTCACCTTTTCTTCTGGCGGGGGCCCGTTCGCCGTGATACCCTAAGCAAAGTCCGCCACGGATTGCGACTCGAAACTCTATCCCTTTGCAACCGCTGCGGCGAACCGACTCGACCGTAGTTGCTCCGGAGATTCTCCATGCGTATCCAGTCAGCGCGGCGTGCCTTCACGTTGATCGAACTGCTGGTGGTCATCGCCATCATTGCCGTCCTCATCGGCCTGTTGCTGCCGGCCGTGCAAAAGGTCCGCGAGGCGTCGGCCCGCACCAAGTGCAGCAACAACCTCAAGCAGATGATCCTCGGCCTGCACAATTACGCCGGTGCCAATGGCCACATGCCCCCCGCGTATGAGAACCGGCCGGCCAGCCCCTCCGACTACGCGCCGGGTTGGGGCTGGGCGACCCTGACCCTGCCCTACGTCGAGCAAGACGCCCTGTTCCGGTCCATGAACCCCCAGCCGACCGGCGCGCAGCGACTCGGTGCCGGCAGCAACCCGGCCTCTCCGTCGCAGAACGCCCCTTGGACGTCAACGGTCCTGCCAATCTTCCGCTGCCCGTCCGACAACGGCCCGAACCTCAACGACTTCCGCAACAACTTCCCGACCTCCAACTACCGCGCCATTTGTGGCACCGACAGCTCCAACGGCGGCATCTTCACGACGAACGAGGACCGCGGTGGGGTGATGTTCCAGAACAGCAAAGTCAAGATCGAAGAGATCGCCGACGGCACCTCGAACACGGCCGTCATCGGCGAGTGCATGTACGATGCCACCCCGGCGGCCCCCGCCCAGCCGAAGTGGGCCGCCATCTGGCCTGGCATGATCGGCCAGTTCGGTGGCGGCATCATGATCAGCTGCGTCATGTGGCACCTGGACGAGTCTACCGCCAACATCAACGGGCCAGCCCCACAAGCGTTTAGCAGCCGGCACCCCGGCGGGGCGATGATGGGCTTCGCCGATGGTTCGATCCGCTTCTGGCGCGAGGGAGCGGGCAACCCGCTCATCCTCAAGTTCATGGGTGGCCGCAAGGACGGCGTCGTCGTCAATCCAGACTTCTGATCGTAGGATCAGCGTGCCGAGGGAATTGGCTCTCGGCACGCGACAACGGCAACAGATTTCGCTCTCGCACTGTGACGTGCTCGACTCCCTTGGCATACCGCGGCCAAAACTCAGTCAAGCGGTGTTTCCGTTGGAGGATACTTCCGTGCGAACACACACAGACCGGCGTGCCTTCACATTGATCGAGTTGCTGGTGGTAATCGCCATCATCGCCGTCCTCATCGGCCTGCTACTGCCGGCCGTGCAGAAGGTCCGCGAGGCCGCCGCCCGCGCCAAGTGCAGCAACAACCTCAAGCAGATGATCCTCGGCCTGCACAACTATGCCAGTGCAAACGGACGCTTCCCGTCGGCCTTCGAGACGACCAAGCCGCTGAGCATTTACGAAAACAAGCCGGGTTGGGGCTGGGGCACGTTGATCCTGCCGTACGTTGAGCAAGACGCTTTGTACAAGTCGATCAACCCCGCGATCGCTCCGGCCGCACGAACCTTCGGCATCGGGAATAACCCGGCGAATCCGACCCACAACGCGCCGTACACTTCGACGATTCTGTCGATCTTCCGCTGCCCGTCTGACGACGGCCCGAACCTGAACCCGCACCGCAATAATTTCCCGACCAACAACTACCGGGTGGTCTGCGGATACGGCGAGCCGTCCGACTCGAACGTATTCATTGCCGACCAAGATCGCCGCGGCATCATGTGGCAAAACTCCAAGATCAAGCTGGAAGAGGTTAAAGCCTCCAGCCGTCAGAACCCGTTTATCCGCTTCGAGCAGGACAAGAAACTGTTCCGTAACGCACTGGAAGTGGAAGCCCTCACCAAAGGCTTTGAAGAAGGTCCGCTGTTCAAAAACG
>CAZNSL010001216.1:0-1914 GCA_964574975.1 uncultured Alcaligenaceae bacterium
GTTCTTTGAGGTTCATGCTGGAATTATACGAAAGACGGGTGCCACTTTGACAGAGCCACATTTCGAGGAGGCCGGGCGAAAACGGACGCGACGCCCGGGCTTCGGCGCCGGGGCCTCAGCCGAAGCGGGGTGGCGCCGGTTGCGCCACGGGACATCAGCGGTGTTTCCAACCGGAGACACCCATCCGTTTCATCCGTTGATCCGTTACGCCATCCGTTGTCGATCCCTGTCGGCTCGCGACACGCAACGAGGGCAGCCCAGTTGGGCTGCCCTCGTGTGTCGTCAGCTTCACGATCCGACCTCGACTGCCTTACTTGGCCGTCTTCAGATACGCGATGATGTCGGCGAGGTCCTGTTGCGATAACGTCGTGCCGAATGTCGGCGGCATCAGCCCGTTGGGGAACGGTGGAACCACATAGACACCCGGATTTGTGATGCTCTCGTACAGGTAAGCCTCTGGGCTGGTCGCCTTCCCTTTGTAATCCGACGCAGTGTAACGCTCGGTCGCATGATCCGCGATGCCCTTGCCATCGGTAGAGTCGGCAGCGAGCCAGGCTGGCCCGCTCAAGGCGGCGTCAGGCGAGCTCTTGACATGGCAAGTAACGCAGGACTGTGCCGTGACCAGCGCCTCGCCGTTGGCGGCATCGCCGGCCGGTAGTTGCGCGACGGCTTCGTCGGGCGACGGGCCGGGGGTCGCCGTCGGGCCGGGCAGCGGCGTGGGCGTCCAGAACGACGCGACGCGCGTCTGCTCGACGCTGCGGTCGACCGCGAACATGCCGCCGATGGTGGGCACGACCCAGACCAACGCGCCCAAGACGATCGCGCCCAGAAGCACGATGATGACGCGGTCGATGCCGCCCAGACGGCGCGGCTGACCGGCGCCGGACTGCAAGGCGGCCTCCACGCGAGCGACCTGCGGCGCAGGCCACTGGCCGGTCGCCTTCTCGTTCGTCCGGATGCCGCCGTCGAGCGCAACGATGCCGCGGGCGAGCAGGAAGCCGACCACGATCACGGCGACAATGGCGCCGGCCAACGCGGCCAGGGCCTGCCAGACCAACAACGGTTGGCCCGGGCCGGGCAGCCAATCCGGCCAACCGACGAGCGACAGACCCGGCAGCGTCAGCACCTCGGTGTCGAACTTGACCGAGCCGTCAAACGGATACGCCAACGGCGTGCCGGTCGCCTGCCAGCGCACGAGCAAGAACCCGATCGCGACGACGGCGATGGCGATGTAGAACCCGATGCGCTGTCGGTTGGTGTACAGGAAGGGGACGGGGGTCTCGCCCTTGGGCGCCGGAGCCGGCCGCGGCGTGGCAGCGGGCTTGGCGGCGCCGCCCGCAGCGGCCGCGGTGACGGCCTCGATGCGGCGGATCGCGGCATCGCCGCTCTGCACGATCACGGCGAGCACGTAGGCCACGGCCAGCACGCCCAGCAGGGTGACGACGGCCAGCGCAACCACGGCGTGCCACTCGAGCACGGCGAATGTGCCCACTGTGAAGAGCGTGCCGCTCAAATCCGGCACACGATCGAGCGGGTAACCGGCCGGCACGTTAGCGGTCAACGAGCGCGCGATGAGGAAGCCCAAAACCAGGACGACCGTCGCTCCCATGAAGACCGTGAACGACTGGCGGTCATAGAGGAAGACGCTCGGAGGCTTGGCCGTGGCCTTCGCGGCCTCCGGCTGGACGTCCGGCGTGCGCCGCGCGACCAGGCGCCCCACAGCGTTGTAAGCCAGGGCGATCAGATAGCCGACCGCGAACAGGCCGACCAGCGCGGCCAACGACCCAAGGATCATGGGCGCAACCGAGCTGCCCGACGCGCTGGAACCGCCCGCGCCTTGCGAGATGATCAGGGCGCCGCCGGCCACCAGCAGCACAAACACCAGGATCAGGGTGGGAATAAAACGACGCAACG
>CAZNSL010001217.1:0-1909 GCA_964574975.1 uncultured Alcaligenaceae bacterium
TTCATCTGGCAGCCGACGGTTTCGATGTAGAGCTTCTTCGCCATGGCCCGCGGCCCCTACGTCAACGGATCAACTGTCGAGTATAGGAGTTCGGTCGAAGCGGCGGTAGCCGAGGTACGACGGCGGGGCGGATTCGTCTTTCGTTGCACGAAAAAGGGGCGTGCGGTCGTGAAACGAAAGAGCGTTGCATGAAACGAATGCAACGAAAGGCTACGGTGGTGGGGCGTCGGCCCGAAGTTCGGCCAGTAGTTGATCGACGAGCGGCCCCAGCGGCGGCAAGTCCTCGCGGACCGTCTTCCAAACGATTTCCAGGTTGACGCTGACGTAGTCGTGGATGAGCTTGTCGCGAATGCCGGTCATCGACCGCCACGGGATCGCCGGTCCGCGGTCGCGCACCTCCTGCGGCACGCGCTTCGCCGCCTCACCGACAATTTCGAGCGCCCGCACCACGGCGAACGCGGTCTTGTCGTCGGCCGCGAACGCCTGGTAATCCATGCCGGCGACAAACGCCCGCGCCTTGGCCGCAGCCGTGCGGATGTCCTCGATGAAGTCCAGGTAGGTGCGCGGGGCCGTCATACCGGCAGCACCTCGTGCAGCACCCGTTCGCCGACGTGGGGCTTGAGGGCCGAGCGCGGCACCAGATCGACCTTCAGGCCGAGCAGGTCGCTGAGGTGGTTTTCCATCTCGATCAGGCGGAACAGGCTCGGTGCCTCGGCGAACTCGGCCAGCACGTCGAGGTCGCTGTCCGGCCGCTGGGTGCCGCGGCGGTACGAGCCGAACACGCCCAGGGCCGCGACGCGGTAGCGGGCGGCCAACAGCGGCAGCTCGTCGCGGAGCCGGCGGCGGATGCGGTCCAAGTCGTTGTCCATCGTCGGCGGACCTTTGGGCCGGGGGGACGGCATCATTGTCGCGGAAGCCCGTGCGGCCCGCAACGGGTGATTGCCGGACGCGGGACTACCGTAGAACGGCCCCGGATGCCAATGCCTGGGGCTGGGTGGGGACGGCGACTCCGGCTATATTGTGGGCTTTCCGACGTTTGCGTAGCGCGAGGCCCCGAAGTCATGCCCACGCTCGATTGGATCGGCAAGGCGGCCGTCGTCAACCACCACCGCACGGTGCCCTACCGCCTGCTGCACTGCGACGGCCGCCTGTCCGCCGGTGCCCCCGACGCCGGCAACCTGCTCGTCCAGGGCGACAACCTCGTCGCCCTCAAGGCACTGCTGCCATACTACGCCGGCAAGGTGAAGTGCATCTACATCGACCCGCCGTACAACACCGGTAACGAAGGCTGGGTCTACAACGACGCCGTCAACAGCCCCGAAATCCGCCGCTGGCTCGGCCAGGTCGTCGGCAAGGAGGCTGAAGACCTGTCGCGCCACGACAAGTGGCTGTGCATGATGTACCCGCGACTGGCGCTGCTCAAAGAATTCTTGACCGCGACAGGAGTGATTTTCGTAAGTATCGACGAGGTCGAAGTCGGCCATCTGCGGTTGTTGCTCGACGAAGTCTTTGGCGAAAGTAACCGAGTCGCTGAGGTCGTTTGGAAGAAGAGCTACGGCGGCGGTGCCAAGGCCAACTTCGTTGTTGGACTTCACGAGTACATCCTGTGCTACGCCAAAAATAAGAACAACATCAGCAGAATTGACCTGCCTCCGAACCCCGACGTTCAACGCTATTACACCGGCAGGGACGCCAAGTTTGAGCACAGAGGACCGTTTCGCACTCAGCCGTTGGCCACGAACAGCATGGATGATCGCCCCAATCTGAGATTTGCCATCCCTTGGAAAGGGGAAGAGATCTGGCCGGAAAAGCAGTGGCAGTGGTCGCCAGAGCGAGTCGCCGCTGCCCTCGCCAACGACGAACTCGTCATCGCCAAGACCCGCGGAAAATGGTCGGTTCGTTACAAGCA
>CAZNSL010001218.1:0-1909 GCA_964574975.1 uncultured Alcaligenaceae bacterium
CGCCGCCGTCGAGCGAGCGGTAGATGCCGCCGCGGCCGCAGTGCGTCTCCGGGTTGCCGCCGGAGTACGGGCCGCGGCGGACTTGCCATGCGGCCGCGAACACGATGTTCGGTGCCTTCGGCGACAGCGCCACATCGACGCAGCCGGTGTCGGCGTCGAGCTTGAGTGCGTGGACCCAGGTCTTGCCGCCGTCCTCCGTCTTGAACAGGCCGCGTTCGGCGTTCGGCCCCCAGACGTGGCCCAGGGCGGCGACGTAGGCGACCTCCGGCCGGGTCGGATGGGCGACGATGCGGCCGACGTGGAGCGTATCGCGCAAGCCGACGTTGGCCCAGGTCGCGCCGCCATCGGTCGAGCGGTAGACGCCATCGCCCCAGGAGACGGAGTTGCGCGGGTTGGCCTCGCCGCTACCGGCCCATACGATCTTCGGGTCGGCTTGCGACACTGCGACCGCACCGACCGACCAGACGCCGGTCGCGTCGAGCAAGCTAGTCCAACTGCCGCCGTTGTTGGTCGTCTTCCAGAGGCCGCCGGACGCGGTTGCGACGTAGATGGTGGACGGCTTGCGTTCGTCCACGGCGATATCGCAGACGCGACCGCTCATGTTCGCGGGTCCGATGGGCCGGGCCTTGAACGCGCCGTAGAGGCCGGGCACGTCGGCAGCGAATGCGCGCGCCGACACCAGGAGAAGCACGAGGAGTGCGGAGTGTCGCATGGGGAGGATTCTAGGGCGGAAAAGAGTATGCACCACAGAGTCACAGAGGGCACAGAGCAGACAGATCTGAAATCTCAAATCTGTCTTGGCTCTGTGCCCTCTGTGACTCTGTGGTGCGGCTTCACTGTCCAGCCGACGGCGCGACCTTGAGCGTCAACTTGTTGCCATCGCGCTTGACGACGGCCTCGATGACCTGGGCCGGCTTGATCGCGGCAGCGGCGTGGAACACGTCGGCGATGCCGTCCGTCCAGCGTCCGTCGAGGGTCAGCAGCCGATCGCCCACCTTCAGTCCGGCCTTGGCCGCGGCGCTGTCGGCCAACACCTCGGCGACGTTGACGCCCTCGTCCTCGTCGTCGGCCGGCTTCTCGACGCGCAGGCCCCACTGGCCGGCCGGCACCAGGATTTTCGGCTTCGGCTTGCCGCCCGACGCGCCCTGGGTCATCGTCTTCATCATCGCCTGCATCGCGTCGGTCGGCTTGAAGCCGTTCGGCGTCAACGTCAGCGTCTTCGCCTGGTAGTCGATGGCCGTCTTGTAGCGGGCGAAGAACGGGAAGCCGACCAGCCCATCGACGCGGCCGAAGACCTCACCGATGGCCTGCACCGTCGGGTGATCCATGACGACGGCCGGCACGTCCTTGGCCGTCACGCCGCCCACGTCGAGCGAGCCGACGACCGTCTGCCCCGGCATGGCAAATAGGCCGACGATCGGCGGCTTCTTGCCCTTGCCGCCGAGCAGGCCGCACTCCTTGCCGACCTTGCGGCTCAGGAGGATCATCGGCGCGCCGGTGTCGAAGATGAGGCGATACGGTCCCTTGCCGTTGACCTTCACCTGCACCGAGAAGTGGCCGCTGAAGTGCTTGTCCTTTTCGAGCATCGTAATCGGCACCGTAACCGGAGCCGGTGGAGCCTCGGCCCGCAGCGGCACGGCCAGCGCGACGGCCAGGAATGCGGCGGCGACGAGGGTGCCATGCTTGCCGCTTTGGGCAAGCATGGGAAGCCGCTGAGACTTCCCATGCTTGCCCAAAGCGGCAAGCATGGCACCCGAACGCGCGAACGAGGCGTGGAATCGCGGCACGGTTACAGTCCCTTTCCGAGTTCGAGCGTCAGCGTCATCTCGTTGCCGTCGCGCTTGACCGTGGTTTTCAGCGTCGTGCCGGCCGCGTGGCGGGCCAGTTTCTTCGCCACGTCGCGGACATT
>CAZNSL010001219.1:0-1908 GCA_964574975.1 uncultured Alcaligenaceae bacterium
GATCTACCGACAACACAGGCAACGGCATCACCGGCGGCACCGCACCAGTCATCTCCGGGTGCACTTCGTCGAACAACTTTGGCTACGGCATCCTGATCGGCCACGGCGGGACGATCTACGGTTGTTCGGTCTACAACTGCGGCAGCTCCGGAATTTTGACGGGCGATGCCTCGACGGTGACAGCGTGCACCGTACGTCGAGGCGCGGCCGACGGTTTTCAGTCCGGTAACGGCTGCACGATCACCGACTGTACGGCGTACGAAAACGGCCACAGAGGCATTGCGGTTTTCATCGGCTGCACGGTCAGCAACTGCACCGTTGGGCGCAACACGCATGATGGCGTTTCCATGTACAGCGATTGCCTGATCGTCGGCAACAACTGTTCCACCAACGGCAACAACGGCGAGGGTGCAGGAATCAGGGTCCTCAACGGGAACAACCGCGTCGAACGGAACTCCTGTACGGGAAACGACTATGGAATCCAGGTCGACGCCGCGGTGAATCTCGTTCTGGGCAACTCATGCCGCGGAAACACGGGCGGCAACTTCGTCATGGTCGCCGGCAACCGCGTCGGCACGATCGCCGTGCCGCCTTTGAGCGGGGTCGTGAGCGGCAACGTTGGCGCGGCGGGAATGGGCACGACCGATCCGTGGGTGAACTTCGCCTACTGAGCCCCGGAACGCCGCTTCGATAACTCGATCTCCGGCCATCCAAAGGCGCAATGCCGTGGCGATCCGCCGGTCATTCTGGCGATCTTTCGGCTTCGCCCCCGATTCCCTTAATCCCAACACTGCCCAATCGCTCTGGGTTCGCTCGCCAAGAGCGGCGAAATGACACTTTTTTCACTTGAACAATCGCGCCTTTCCCCTAAATTGGACCCTGTTTCGCCGTCACAAACCGGAGTTCATGTCGTGCCCCCAAAGACCAAGACCGTCGCATTTGCTATCCCCGCGCTTCTCCTCACCGCCGCGGCCATCATCGCCGGGCCCCTCAACCCCCCGGCCGGCCCGCCAACTTCAACGTACAAGACGCTAACGGAAGTTGAACCCCGCATCGCGATCAATGCCACCAACACCCCCGGAGATGCCGACAGCCTGTTCCGCATCACCGCTCCCGGCTCGTACTACCTGACGGGGAACATCACCGGCGTCGCGACCAAGAGCGGCATCGAGATTGCCTCCGGCGATGTCACCATCGATCTGTGCGGATTTGAAGTGCTCGGGGTTTCGGGGTCTCTCGACGGCATCAACACCTCGATCGCCGATCTTCGCAACGTGACCATCCTCAACGGCTCCGTCCGAGCCTGGGGCCAGGACGGAATCGACCTGGTCACGTTCAGCGCCATCGCCGGTCGGCTCTCGGGTGTGACCTCCGCCGACAACACCGCCGTGGGCATCCGCTCCGGACGCGGTTACGTCATGTCGCACTGCACCGCATCCTTCAACGGCACCGACGGCATCGCGACCGCCTCGGGGACCGCGATCAGCCACTGCACATCGTTCAGCAACACCGGGGTGGGTTTCACTCTGAACTTCGGGAGCCACATCGCCAGTTGCGCGGCACGACTCAACGGTACCGACGGCATCCTTGCCTCGGGCGGCAACATCATCACCTCCAACATGTGTGACTCCAACGGACAGGCGGTGGCGGGCGGCGCAGGGATTCACGTCATCGGCGCCGACAACCGCATCGAGGACAACAACATCAGCAGCACCGACCGCGGCATCGAGACCTCCACGAGTGGGAACTTTGTCGTTCGCAACACCTGCTCCGGCAACGCCACCAACTGGGTGCTGGCCGCGAACACGATCTACGGGCCGATTCTGGACCGCACCGCGCCCGCCGCGGCCGCCGTGAACGGCAGCACCGGACCGGGCTCGCTCGGAACAACTGACCCCAACGCCAATT
>CAZNSL010001220.1:0-1906 GCA_964574975.1 uncultured Alcaligenaceae bacterium
CGGCTTCGACGGCACGCTTGCCGGCGGCACCTACTGGCTCGCGGTTGGCGCGTTCAACACCACGTTCCTCACCGGCTGGCAGGCGACCTCGACCTCGGCCGCCACTGGCACCGTTGACCTTCGGGCCAACGTCTCAGATCCCTCCTGCATCACCGCTCCGACCAACCCCACGGGCGTTGGCGCAGGCGGCGTGGTCGGCGGGTGCGGCGGCAACACGCTCGCCACCGTAACGGTCACGGGCGGCCTGAACCCCGCCAGCACCGGCATCACCGTCAGCCTCGACACCACCGCGATCGGCGGCGGGTCGGTTGCGATGCTCGACAACGGCACCGGCGGTGACGTCACCGCGGGCGACAACATCTTCTCCGCGACGGTCGCGGTCGGCGGCGGCGCTGACGCGGTCTTCGCCCTCCCCTTCACCGTCAGCGACGCCGAGGCTCGCAGCAGCGGCGGCAGCCTCAACGTCACCCGTTCGGGCACCGAGATCGGTGACTTGCCCGCGACGGCTCTGAAGTACTACGGCGTTTCCGGCAGCACCATCGCTGGCGCCATGACCGCTGGCGACGCTGACATGTACGCGATCTGCGTCAACGACACGGCGGCCTTCGACGCGACCACCATCGGTGGTGGCCCGGCCTTCGACAGCCAGTTGTTCCTCTTCAACGCCGACGGCACCGGCGCTCTCATGAGCGACGATGACCTCGCGGTTGCCGGCTTCTCCCGCATCAACGCGGCAGCGGCGGCGGAACCTGACTACGACCTCGTCTCCGGCGGTCTCTACTACATCGCCGTTTCTGCCTACAACAAGGACCCGATCACCAGCGGCGTCGCGACGGACACGATCTGGGCGAACCAGAACAACCTCGCGAGCTTCCTGGGCACCTACGGCGCCAACGGCGTGACCCCGACGGCCCCGATCGCGGGCTGGACGACCGGTGGCACCGCCAACGTGGCCTACACCATCACCATGACCGGTGCGACGACCATCTGCCCGGCGGACCTTTCGGGTGGCACGGCCGGCGTCCCGGACTGTGCGGTTGACATCAACGACCTGCTCTACTTCCTGAGCGCGTTCGAGGCCGGCAACGCCGACGTCGACAACGGCTCTGGCACGGGCGCCCTTGACTGTGCGACGGACATCAACGACCTTCTCTTCTTCCTCACGCGCTTCGAGGCTGGCTGCTAAGCCCTCGAGAGTTTGGAAGTTGGTTTGGTCGAACAAACTGGCCTCATCGGCCGGATGACTGAAACCCAAACGCCCCGGAACGAAAGTTCCGGGGCGTTCTTTCTTACCCGGTTTGCCTCTCTTGCCTTGTTTCCTGCCACAGGTCAGGTATATTCGAGACATCGGCGGGCGATGCCGCTCGTCTGGTTGGGGGATCGAGCGCGTGGTCCGAACTGCGGCACGCTCTTGGGCGAATGGGAAACAGGTGCGTCAGACAGGTTCACATCCTGCACTCGTTGGCGCTGTGAAGGGACGCCCATCCTTCAGAAGCGTTGCTGCGTGTCTGGCGTTGTGTGCCGGCGGATTGTCGGCTCAGGCCGTGCCGCGGGACGCGATCGTCATTGAAGGAATCGAGTCGCAGGGGCTGCTGAACACGGCCGCGAACCAGTTGCGGACGATGGATGTCACTGCGGCGTACATCGCGACACGCGTGAACGTCGCGGGCGTCCTCGCGGAGGTCTCGCTGGAAACGTGGGCGAGTGACGCACGGATCGTCGCAACGTCTCCCTTGGACGTCCGAACAACAATTCAACCGTTCGAGACGCAGTCATTCGATGGCACCATCATGGTGGAAAAGCCGTTTATCGACCTCGCTCTTCCGCTTGGACCAGCGACCGGTCGGTGGCGTTTCCGGTTTTTCGAGGACTTTGTTGATGCACCAACCGGGCCGGACGCGATCTG
>CAZNSL010001221.1:0-1905 GCA_964574975.1 uncultured Alcaligenaceae bacterium
GCCGCGCGTACAGGTCGACCGGGGCGCCCGGCGGCAGACTGCCCGAGAGCGTCACGGCCGCATGGTCGCCGACGTGGTCAACGAACCAGGTCTCGAACGCCGCCACGCTGTCTTCGGCGATTACCTCTCCGCGCTCGTATAGCTCGGTCAGCGTCGGCCCATCCGGATCGACGATCGAGAGACACGTGCGCGATTCGAAGGGCACGCGGACGAAGGCGGTGCCGATGCCTTCGTCGCGCAGCCCTTCGGCGATGAAGTCGCCGGCATGTCCGCCGATCCAGCCAGTGACGACAGGCTCGCCGCCCAGGCGCTTCAGTGCCCGGGCGACGTTGCACCCTTTGCCACCCGGGCTCGACCGCACCCACTCCGGCCGTTGGATGGCATTCAGTCGAAACCCGCGGACGACCACGGTCTTGTCGATCGCGGCGTTGGCGTTCACGCACAGGATCATGCTTACGCCTTGCCGGTCGCGCCCAGGAAGCGCATCCGCTCGCGCACGCGTTCGGTCATAGCCGCGTGCGCGGGCCCGAGATACCGGCGCGGGTCGATCTCTTCGGCGTTCCCGAGGACGTCGCGGACGCTCCCCGTGAAGGCCTGGCTCAATTGAGTCGCCACGTTGATCTTGCACAACCCGAGCGCGATGCCCTGGCGGATATGATCGTCGGTGACGCCGGACGAGCCGTGCAGCACGAGTGGCACGTCCACGGCGGCGCGGATCTCGCGCAACCGTTCGAGGTCGAGCGTCACGGTCTTCTGGCGGACGGCATGGACCGAGCCGAGTGCGATGGCCAGGATGTCGACACCGGTGGCCGCGACGAAGGCCGCCGCGTCGGCGGACCGCGTCAACTCGACGTCTTCATCGAGCCGCCCGGACGCATCCGCGCGCGGCACCGCGCCGAGTTCGGCCTCGAGGCAGATGTCCAGGTCATGGGCGATGGCGCGCAACCGACGGGTCTCGTCGACGTTGGCGTCGAAGGCGAGGTCGCCGCCGTCGAACATGACCGACGTAAAGCCGAGGCCCATCGCCAGCAGCACCTCGTCGGCGTCGGCGTGGTCGAGATGCAGGCCGACCGGCACGCCGACCGATTGCGCGGCCACGCGTCCGATCTCGGCCATATACCGTAAGCCCAGCATCGCGTTTCCGCTGCCGACATGCAACAACGCACGGTGGCTGATCTGGATCAAGGCCGGCGCCGATTCGCTTTGGGCGGCTTTGACGATGGCCTGGACCTGCTCGAGGGTGTTGGCGTTGAAGGCTCCTACGGCCCAACCTTCGCGTTGGGCACGCGCCAGCCAGGGATGGATATTGACGAGGCTCATAGCTAGGACTCCGATGTCGTGTCGATAACGGATGCAGCCAGACGGATCGACCGCCCGGTTGCGTGGTGAGTGAATGGTGCCGCCCAGGTGGCGGTGCCGGCATTCGACGTTGGCGCTGTTCTGGCGCGGCCACAGGGTTTCGCCCCGATTTGGGCATGAGTTGAGGCTCTGGGGCTGTCGAACGCGGAGCCATTGTACGTCATCCGTGGGCGCTGCCCACGAGAAACCTTCTCGGTGCGCACGCACGGCGCGCAGTCTGGGGTTTATGTAAGTCTGGTATCGTTTACACCTCGGACAAACCCGCTCCTGTCCGGCGGACATGCAGGAGAATGGTAGACTAGCGCCGCCGCGGCCGGGACGGGTTCCATCCGGTTGCGGCGACCATACCTTTGAGCGATCGAGTGGCCATGACTTCGAACGACATTCCGGACCAGCCCAAGAAAGTACGTGTGTTGATCGTCGATGACGATGTCTTCATGCGCGACGGTCTGAGCCTTAACCTCTCGGGCAAAGGGTTCGAGGTGCAGCAAGCCGGCGACGAGGCGACGGCGCTGGCCCTCGCTCTTGGCGAGCCGGCGCCCGAAG
>CAZNSL010001222.1:0-1903 GCA_964574975.1 uncultured Alcaligenaceae bacterium
GCGCGCCGGCCGCTGGCTGCGCCGTCATCGCCCGCTCGTCGCCGGCGTGGCGGCCGCGGTGCTGGTCGGTATCGTCGGACTGACGGTGGCCACGGTGTTGCTCGGCGCGGCCAACGCGCGCGAGCGCGCCGCCCGCGCCGAGGCCGATGCCAACCTCGCGCGCGCCCGCTCGGCCGTGGACGAGATGCTCACGGCCGTCGCCGACCACCCGCGGCTAAAGGAGGACGATTTCCACCTCGTCCGCCGCGAGTTGCTCGAAAAGGCGATCCCGTACTACGAGGCGTTCGCGCGGCTGCGGGGGAATGCCCCGTTGGCGGCCGCGGAGCGAGCGGCGGCCCTGTACCGGCTCGGCGACCTACGACTATTGACCGGCGACGCCGCCGGGGCGCTGGCCGACCTCCAGGCGGCCGAAGCGGCCGGCGGCAGCCGCGGCCTGCTTGCCCGCATCCTCGACCGACAGGGGCAGGCCCTGCGCATGTCCGATCGCCGCCCCGAGGCTGAGGCCCTCGCCCGGCGGGCGGTTGAGATTCAGGAGCAGATCGCGGTCGCGGACCCGGCGGCGCGTGGCCGGTTGGCGGAGTGCCTGCGCAACCTGGGCGTGTACATCATGGAGCAGAAGCACTTCGCCGACGCCGAGCCGATTCTGCGGCGGGCCGTCGGCCTGTACGATGCGATGACCGCGGACGGTCCGCTGGCCACGCAAGACCGCCTCGGCCGGGCGATGGTGTTGAACAACCTGGCCAACGCTCTGGCCGACTTGCGCCGCGACGCCGACGCCGAGCCGGTCTACCGTCGGGCCATCGACGACCTGACCAAGCTGTCCGCCGCCGAGCCGCGGCGACTGACCCCGCGGCACCTGCTGGTCACGATGCGGTCGAACCTGGCGATCCTGATGCAAGACCTGAAGCGGTACGGCGAGTCCGAGGCAGAACACCGTGCGGCCGAGGCCGGTTTCGTGGAACTGGTCGCCGACTACCCGGCCGTGGCGGTGATCCGCCGCGAGGCCGCCCGCCAGCACAATAATTACGGCTCGCTCCTGCAAGACCTAAGGCGCTTCTCGGAGTCGGAACGCGAGTTCGCCGCTGCCCTGGCGGCGCGCGAGAAGTTGCAGGCCGACTTCCCCAGCGAGCGCGGCTTCCGCAACGAGTTGGCGCGGAACCGAGCCAACCTCGGCAAGCTGTATCTCGCCTGGAAGCGTTACGACGACGCGGTGCCGCACTTCAAGGCGGCGGTCGCCATGCTGACCGAGTTGACCGGCAACGACCCGGCGGGTTCGCCTCACGCCAGCGATCTGGGCGACGGTTGGGCGTACCTCGGCCGGGTAGCCCGCGACCGCGGTGACCCGACGGCGGCTCTGCCGTGGCTGACCAAGGCGATCGGGCTGTTGACCGACGCCCGCGGCCGCAACCCGCAGTCGCCGCAACTGACCCGCGCGCTGCGCGGGGCCACACGCGACCGGGCCGACGTGCTGGTGCGGTTGGGCCGGGCCGGCGAGTCGTTCGCCGACTGGGACCGCGCGGTCGAGTTGGCCGACGGCGAGCGGCGTGTGGTACTTCGCCTGGAGCGGGCGCGGGCGTGGGCCAAGGCCGGAGCGGTCGACAAAGCGGTGGCCGAAATCGAGGCGGTGACGCCGACGGGCGACGCGGTCGTGGCCGCAGCGCGGGCGTGGGCCGTGGCCGCGGAGGCCAGCGACTCGGCGACGCGCGATGCACGAGCGGCACGGGCGGTGAAGATGCTGAAGGCGGCCGGCCCGCTGACGGCGGAGCAGTTGAGCCACGCGGACTTCGACGCGCTGCACGCTCGCGACGATTTCAAGGCGCTGGCCGAAAAGGTGGGGCGGCCGCAATAGTGTAAGTAGGTCCCGCCTGCCGGGCGGGACCGCCCTCGTTCCCAGGCAGAGCCT
>CAZNSL010001223.1:0-1900 GCA_964574975.1 uncultured Alcaligenaceae bacterium
CCCGCAAGTAGGACGGAGCCGGCCGTCGGAGCTTCGACGTGTGCCAGCGGCAGCCAGGTGTGGACCGGGAACAGGGGCACCTTGACCGCGAAGCCGATCGCAACGGCCAGGAAGATGACGATCTGGAGCTTCGTCGAGTAGCCCGGTCGGCCGGACGCGATGAGCGTCTGCACCCGCGCGACGAGGTCGGGGATCGAGAACGTCAATTGCGTCTTCGCGATGCCGTGCTGACAGATCAGCACGACGGCCATCAGGCCCAGCAGCATGATGAGGCTGCCGGCCAGCGTGTACAGGAAGAACTTGCGCGACGCCTCGCGCCGCATCGGCCCGCCCCAGACGCCGATCAGGAAGTACAGGGGCACGAGCGTCAGCTCGAAGAAGACGTAGAAGAGGACGAGGTCGAACGCGAGGAACACGCCGGTCATGGCTGCCTGGATGGCGAGCAACCAGGCATAGTACTCGTTGCCGCGCTCCCGGATCGCGTTCCAGCCGATCAGGACCGACGGCACCATCAGGAACGACGTGAGCAGGACGAGCCAGACGTTCATGCCGTCGAGGCCGATGTGGAAGCGGACGCCGCCGGGGCCGTCGCCGAACGGCACGGCCAGCACGTTCGTCTCGTAGAGCGGGCGGAACGTCGCAGCGGCCGGCTGGCTGCCGCGCGGGATCAACTCGCCCGCGGCCAGCACGACGAGGGCGACGGTCAGTGCGAGGTTGGTCAGGACGGCGGCAAGCGACAGCCAGCGGACGGCCACGAGGTTGCGCGGGCCGAGCGCATAAACCACGACAGCGGCCGCAGCCGGCAGCGCGAGGACCAGGATCAACAGCGTCGCCATTCCCATCTCCGACCCACCCGTTGCCGCGGGTTGGTTAGCGCCCTTGCATCTGTCGCCACGTCAACATGCCGACGAACACTGTCAGCCCCAGCACCATCGCCAGGGCGTAGAACTGCACCAGACCATTCTGGATCGGCCGCAGCGACCGGCCGATCGCGCCGGGCACCTCGCCGACGAAATCCACCAGACCATCCACCAACGAGTCGAAGAAGGCGCTCAGTTTCGCCAGCCCCGTCGCCGGCTTGACGAAGATCGCCGAGTAGATTTCGTCGATGTAGAAGCGGTTCTGCGACGCGTTGTAGAGCGTGCGCGCCGGCCCGGCGGTCGGCGCGGCGACGCGCTGCCGACCGTACATCAGGTACGCCACCCCGATGCCGACGGGGGCCACCACGAGGCTGGCGGCGATCAGACCCCAATTCACATGTTCGACCGGCGGCGGCTCCAGGTAGTTCTTGTATGCCGGCGTGCGGGCGAGGAAGTGGCCGATGGTGTGGTGCCACGCCAGCGCCATGCCGACGGCCGTCGCACCGATGGCCAGTACGACCAGCGGCAGCGTCATCACCGGCGGCGACTCGTGCGCGACGCCTGGCGAGCCGGGAGCGTGAGCGACCGGAGCGTGATGGGCGTGGTCGCCGTGCCCGTGTCCTCCGGTCGCCGACGCTTCCGGTTCGCCGTGGTGGCCGGCCTCCGGTGGGACGACCAACTGGCCCCAGAACGTGCGGAAGTAGGCGCGGAAAGTGTAGAACGCCGTCAAGAACGCCGCGAAGAACGCGAGGACGAACAGCGTCATGTACAGGGTGGCTTGCCGCCCGTGAGCCGCATCCAGATCGGCGTGCAAGATTTCATCCTTGCTCCAGAATCCGGAGAACGGGACCAATCCCGCGAGGGCCGCCGCCCCGCAGAAGAAGGTCCAGTGCGTCACCGGCATGACCTTTCGCAGCCCGCTGAAGCGGCGCATGTCGATGACGTGGCCCATCGCGTGCATCACCGAGCCGGCCGCGAGGAAGAGGAGCGCCTTGAAGAAGGCGTGCGTGAACAGGTGGAAGATCGCCGCCGAAGCGCCG
>CAZNSL010001224.1:0-1899 GCA_964574975.1 uncultured Alcaligenaceae bacterium
TGAGCGGGCGTGTCGGATTGGCTGATTTCGCGCATCGGCACGCGGATGTCGGGACGGGAGCCGGGGATGTAGATTTTTCTCGATCGGGGAAGGGACTCGATCGCCGCAACGTCTACGCGAGCCTCGTTGGCGATGAATTTGTCTTTTGCATTCATGGGTGTGATTCCGTGGGGACGAACCGGACGGGGCGGCCCGAGATGGGCAAGCTACTGGAAAGGAAGGGGCATTGCAACCATGGGCAGGGGAAGGCTTCGCGGCGGGCCCGTGGCGAATCGGAGACCGTGCGTTTCCCCGCCGGCTGTCGGCCGATGCGCTCGCCGAGGCGGCGATCCCTACTGAAATAGGCCCTAAAGTGGCGGGTACCTGCTGCCGTTATGGCGCTGGGGCCGTATAGTCTGCATCCTTCGGGCACCGACTGTGCCAACCGCCCGGGCGGAGCCTTCCGCCGGCGTCAGGGAGCGTTCATGAGTTTTAGATCGATCGTCGTTTGTATGTCGGCCGTATGCGTAACCGTTGCGGCCCAGGCTGCCGAATGGCAGAAGGTTGCCGTCGGCAAGGGCGAGCAGGTGGAGTTCGATCCACGGCGCATCGGCGGAACGGCCGAGGGCCGGCTGCTGGCCTGGAGCCGGCTGGTGCTGAAAAAGGAGCTGATCGACGGCGAGACGGGTGAACCCTACAACACCGTTGAGGCGCAGAACAGCTACGACTGTGCCGGAGCCCGGTTTACTACGATCAAGCGCCTTTATCTGCTCGGCGATAAGCTGGTCCGCGCCGAGCCGGTCTACGCCCGGCAGGAGATGCCGGCCGGCAAGGGCGGTGCCGATGCTGTTCTGCTGGCCCAGGTGTGCAGCCCGCAGAACATTGCCCGGTATCAGGCGCCGCGGCCGACGGAGAAATAGCCGGCCGGGTTTGGCGTGATGCATGCAGAAATGGTGACCGACGGCAAGGGGCCGAGGAATCTGACCGTCGCGGTGGGGGAGAAGGCCGCTTCGGAGAAGCCGGCGGACGGCAAGGCCGTGGACAAGCCGGTCGAAAAAGCCGCGGAAGCCCCGGCGAAGAGCGAACCGCCTAAGCGTTTACTGGAACTGCCGAAGATCGACAAGTCGCAAATCGAGCGGCCTACGGACGACGCCAAAGCGGCGGCCAAGGCGGACACCAAAGCAGAAATCAAGGCAGACGCCAAGGCCGGTTCCAAGACGGCCATAACGCCCGGAAAGGCCGCCACCGAACCGCCGCTGCCCGCCGTCGACCGGCACAGCCGCGAACTCGCCCTCGCCACCTCGGGTTTGGTGCGCCCGCCGCGCCGCAAAGCGAGCCTGCCAGCCGCAGAGGAAAGCGGCGGGCGTGACCGGCCATGGAGCTACGACGGTGAAACCGGACCGGCCAACTGGGCGCGCCTCGACCCGCGGTACGCGCTGTGTTCGAGTGGCAAGCGGCAGTCGCCGATCGACATCGCCGACGGGGTTCGCGTCGACCTTGAAGCCATCAAGCTGGAGTATCGGCCGTCGCCATTCCGCATCGAGGACAATGGCCACACCCTTCAGGTATCCGTGGGCGAGGGAAACACCCTTTCCGTCATGGGCCGCCGGTACGAACTCAAGCAGATGCAGTTTCACCGTCCGGCGGAGGAGCGGATCGAGGGCAAGCGCTACGACATGTCGGTGCACCTGGTGCACCGGGACGACGAAGGCAATGTGGCCGTGCTCGCGGTAATGCTCGAAAAGGGGACTGTCGAACATCCCACCCTACAGACGCTGTGGAACAACCTGCCGCTGGAAGTGGGGATGACCCTATCTCCAACGGCCCAGGTCGATCCGGGCCGGCTGCTTCCCGAGCGACAGGCCTATTACACCTACATGGGTTCACTCACCATGCCGCCCTGCACCGAGAACGTCCTGT
>CAZNSL010001225.1:0-1894 GCA_964574975.1 uncultured Alcaligenaceae bacterium
CGGCCCCGGCTCCGTCAGCGCGACCGCCGCGACTGCAACCCCCCGCTTGCCCGTCCGTGTTGTTCGGTGGTTAGCCAACATTCATGCCCTTCCCGCGCTGACCCGAGCCGAGGTGAAGTTGTGATTGCAATAGTTGAATGCGCAAGTGTTAACAGAGTCTCGGAGAGTTGGCAACTCGTGGGCTGGTTCACCAATCAGGTTGTCCAAATTGGACCGCGACAGCGGTTGATGCAATCGCCGCTCTGGCCCATTTACCTGCCGTTCTGGTGACGCCTTCGCCCTGTTTTATCGGAGGCGTTACGCCGGGACCACCGGCCCTTTACATGGCCCGCACCCGATACCTGTTGAGGACGATTTGGTCGGCCAACGTCCAGCCCTGGAAGCTCGACCGGAACTCGCGTTCGACGTCGTCGATCTTGACCCGGTCGAGGGTCTGGGTGGCGTTCGCGGCAAGGGCGGGCCGACGCCGTGGTGACGACGGCGGCGATCTCCTCGTTGGGGGTGTTCCCCTTGAAGCCGTTGCCTCGGGTGTACGCCTTGGCCATCAGCGTGATGATGGGGACCACCTGACTGACCGGTGGGCTGGACCGGTCGAGCCAGGTGGTCACGTCGTCGGAATCGACGTCGGGCACGATTACGCCTCGGTCAGCAGGGTGACGGCCTTGGGCTGAAGCAGGCCGCAGTCCCAGCGACTCACCACGCGGATACCGATGGAGTCGTAGTCGCCCCACGTCTGATCCAAGACTTTGACCTCGGCGTTGACGTCGCGGGCCTGATTCATGACGCTAGCCATGCCAGCCGCGACTTCGGGTGCGCGGTGGGAGGTCCGCTACCGGCAGCCCAACGGAAGCACCAGCCGCAAGCGCGGATTCACCACGAAACGCGATGCCTCGACGTGGGCGTCGAAGGTCGAGACCTCTAAGACCGAGGGCGCTTTCGTGTCACCAGCTCGGGGCCGCATCACAGTCGGCGACCTGTCAGTCGGATGGCTGGCGCGACAGGAACAGACGCTTGCGCCGTCCTACTACCGAACCGTCGCTTACGCCTACGGCAAGCACGTCGGCCCCAAGTGGGCCGGTTTCGCGGTGAACAAGGTTGACAGTCTGGACGTTAAAGCTTGGGCCGCGTCCATGACCCGCAGCGGATCGAGCGCAAGTGTGGTCAACCGTGCGGTCGGCATCCTCGCAGGAATACTCGACGACGCCGTCGAGCACCGGGCGCTCGTCGTCAATCCGGCGCGGCGGTTCAAGCGTGGGGAGAAGCCGCAGAAGTCGGCCAAGCGCCATGTCTATCTCACCGAGGCTGATGTCTGCCGGTTGGCCGAGGAGTCCGGGCGTCACGCCGATTTGGTTCTTCTGCTGGCGTTCACGGGCCTGCGGTGGGGTGAGGCCATCGCCTTGACCGTCGCGGACATCGAGTTCCTGAAGCGCCGTATCTCGGTGCATCGAAACGCTGTCCAGGTCGGGCAGGAGTTTGAGGTCGGGCAGACCAAGGGCAAGGAGAACCGCACTGTGCCCGACGCTGCGTCGATCCTGTCGCGGTTGGCGGTTCGATGCCTGGGACGCTCCGCGGACGATCTGCTCTTTCCGGCTCGCGGCGGGGGCTTTCTGAAGCGCCCTAGCTATGACTCGACCGGCTGGTTCAATCGGGCTGTCGAGCGGGCCGGCGTCCAGACGATTACGCCTCACGACCTCCGACATACCTGCGCGAGTTTGGCCGTGAGTTCCGGTGCAAACGTCCTTGCCGTGTCGCGGATGCTCGGCCATAAAGACCCGAGCCTCACGCTCAGATCGCAGAGTGTGTCCAAAGTGTGTCCAAAGCGCCCCTCGACCGTCGTCGGAAGCGCACCAAACCAGCCATCTAGCTGCGGTTTTGGGATTACTCGCCGTGTGTC
>CAZNSL010001226.1:0-1892 GCA_964574975.1 uncultured Alcaligenaceae bacterium
CGCGGCGGCGACCCCCGCCTCTTCATCGAGTGCGACCGCCGTGACCGGCTCCCAGGCGGTTACCCGCCCCTCGGCGGCGGCCGGCGGCGGCCCGACCGGCCAGGAGGCGACCGGCCTGGCCTGGTCGTCGAGCAGTTCGAGCACGCCGTCGCGGCGGCCGGCGACGGCCCAGCTCCGCCCCGGCGCGACGCCGTAATAGGAGTTACCGCCGGCCTCGGCGTCCGCCGGTAAATCGCGGCGTGCGACTTCCTTCCCGCTGGGGACATCCCACACCTTGACCACGTCCGCGCGGACGATCCACAGGCGGCCCCGCGGGTCGAACCGAATCTGCTTCGGACTCCTCGCTCCCCCGAGACTTCGCGGCGGATCGTCCGGGCGGGCCATCGAGTGGAGCATCACGTAGTCAGTGTGCGCCTTGCGGTCGATGGCGATGTCAACAAACGCGGTTCGGTCCCGGCACGTCACGACGAACGGCTGGGGCTTGGGCAGAGCGGGGGGCGCGAGGAGCGGCCGCACGGACTGGTCCGCGCCGAGTGTCCACAAGGACGCTTCCCCGTTGTGATACAGGCCCCGGTCCAGCCGGCTGACGCACGCGACGGCGCGTCCGTCCGGGGCGATGTCCGCGGCAAGGATCGAGTTCGGCTGCATCGCCACCGACGAGTACACGTCCTGGCCCCGCACCTGAAATGCGATCGCCGCGCCTTCGGTCGCGACGACCAGGGTCGCCCCGGACGGGTCGAACGCCAGTCGCATACTGCCCCGGTCGCCCGCACGGAGATCGGCCCCGAGGTGTCCGTTGGCCACGTCCCAGACCTTGACCCGCCGCGACCATTCCGACGCGGCCGCCAACAGCGAACCGCGCGGGTGGAACGACGCGACGGTGATGGCGTCCGACTCTGCCCGGATGCCGCCGGGCACCGTCAGGCTCTGCAGACCGGAGTCCGATTCCGCGTCGACCAGGGTCAGGCAATCCATCCAGAACCACGCCAGTGTCCGCCCGTCCGGTCCGACGGCCGCATGGCCCGCGCGCCAATCGTTCGCGAGGCCGCTTCGGCAGCGTGCGAGCGTTTGCCCGTCGAGTATCTCGGCGCGGCCTTCGGTCGAAAAGATAACGCTCCCGCCGACCGGATCGATGGCCGGGGCGGTTGCATCTTTCCAAGTCTTGACGAGCTTCCAATCATCGGCAGCGTCCCAGCAGGCCACTGTCGCATCGGCTTGCGTGAACAGCAGCGGTCGGGCGACGCCGAAGGCGAGTTCGGCGTGTTTCGTTCCCCCGCTCGGCCACGACACGGCGGTGTCCGAGGTCTGACTCAGGTTCCAGCGGTGCAAGCCGCCGAAGCGCGACGCCGCCACCAGCCACCGCCCGTCGGGACTGAAGACCAGGGAGCGGCAGCCTTCGGCGCGGCCGGTATTCGCTTCGGCCGACAGGTCGGGCGGGAAGGACAACTCTCGAACGGTTCGCCTCCCGCCGTCCACGAGCCGGACGCGCCCGTGCCCGTTGTGCGTGCCCCACCCGCCCAGCGCCAGGAGTTTGCCGTCCGGGGAGTAGGCGACGGCGTAGGTTTCGAAGTCCCCGCTGAGCGGGCCGAGCCGCCACAGGTCGATGCCGCACAGGCACGCGGCCGCCTCGGTCCGCAGTTCAACCAGGTAGTCGGCGGCGGCCGGCAGCCCGGCGGCCCGCTTGAGGTCGGCCAGGCTCGCTTTGGTCCAGCCGGCCTCGGCATTGGCCCGCCGCTGACGCAAACGCTCCAGGGTCGCGAAGAACTCGTGCGCCGCGGCCGACTCGCCCGCGGCCCGGGCCTCGGCGCGGGTCACCGCCAGCCGCACGCCGAGCAAGATGGCCGCGACCAGGGCCGCCGCCGCCAATGCGGACGCGGCGGCCAGTTCCGGCC
>CAZNSL010001227.1:0-1891 GCA_964574975.1 uncultured Alcaligenaceae bacterium
GGGGGTGTGGTGCCTTTTCTCATTCCACCCCCCCCCCCAAATCATCCCCCCCCCCCCCCCCCCCCCCCCCCCGCCCCCCCAACCCCGGGCGAGGGGAGAAAAGCCGCGCTTGCGTCCTCGCGCCGGCCACGGATAATAGCGTTGCGACCCACCCCCCGCGGAGGCGTCCCCGTTGATGCGAACGGTTTGCGGCCACTGCGGCAAAACCCTGGAGTTCAGCGGTCACCCGCCCGCGTTCTGCGCCTATTGCGGGGTCCGGCTCACCTCGTCCGTTGCTACCGCGACTCCCACGATGCCCGGCGAGGCGACCGTAGCCTACGCCGGCTCCACAGACACCGGCGACGATTTCGCCCCGCCGTCGTCCGACGCGCCATCCACGATTGGCGGCTACGCGCTACGCCGCGTCCTCGGCGTCGGCGGCATGGGGACTGTCTACGAAGGCGTTGACCCGTCGGGCCAGGGAGTCGCCGTCAAGCTGCTCAGCCCACAGTTCGCCAAGAACGCCGCGTCGCTCGACCGCTTCCGCCAGGAAGGTCGGCTCGCCAGTACGGTGGCCCACCCGCACTGCGTCTTCGTGTTGGCGGCCGACGAGGACGCCGGCCGGCCGTACATCGTCATGGAGCTGATGCCCGGCCGCACGCTCCGCGAGGAGGTCGAGGAGCGCGGCCCACTGCCGCCCCTGGAGGCGGTGCGCAAAATCCTCGACGTGATCGACGGACTCTCGGAAGCGCACCGGCTCGGCATCCTGCACCGCGACGTGAAACCGTCGAACTGTTTCGTCCTGCCCGATGGTCGGGTCAAGGTGGGCGACTTCGGACTGTCGAAGTCGCTGGCTGGGGACAACAACCTGACGCAGACCGGATCGTTCCTCGGCACGGTGCTGTACGCGGCTCCGGAGCAGATCCGCGGCGACGGCCTCGACTTTGCGGCCGATGTCTACTCGGTTTCGGCGACGTTGTACTTCCTCTTGACCCGCCGCGCCCCGTTCCAGCACGAGAGCGCCGCGGCGGTGCTGGCCCGTGCGGTTTCCGAGAACCCGCCCCCGGTGCGCCAGTTCCGGCCGGACGTGCCGGCTCGGTTGGAGCGCATCGTCCTCAAGGGCCTGGAGCGGTCGAAGGAGCGACGCTACCAGACGCTCGACGAGTTGCGCGACGCCTTGCGGGAACTTTTGCCCGCGACGGCGACGCGCGGCACCGTCGCGCTGCGTTTCGCCGCGATGGGTCTCGACTCCCTGGTGCTGAGTGCAGCCAACCTGGCGCTCGTGGCCGCGCTGCACATGGGTTTCGAGGAACTGGCTGGCGAGCGGGCCTGGGTCGGGCAGGCGATGGGCGTTTCGGTCGAGTTCCTCTATTTCGCGCTGCTCGAAACCCTGTTTGGCTGCACGCTGGGCAAGTATGCATTGCGGCTGCGGGTCACAGCCGCCGGGACCACCGAGCGGGCGGCGTGGTGGCGCGTCGTCCTGCGCACCGCAGCGTTCATCGGGCTGACGCAGGCCCACATGTACTTCCTGGCAGTGGAGGACTGGATCGTCGCGTCGATGCTGCTGAAGCCGATCGGCTACGGCCTCATCCTGGCGACGATGCGGCGGCGCAACGGGTATCGCGGCCTGCACGAATTCGCCAGTGGCACCCGCACCATCCAACTGCCGTGGGTCGTTCGCCGTCGAACGCTCAAGCCGCTGCGGGATATGCCGGTCGCGCCACTGCCGTCCGATGGCCGTTACCCCGCCGCGTGCGGGCCGTTCGTCGCTCGCGGCGTACTGGCCGAGCGCGGCGACTCGGTCGTCTTGGCCGGCGAAGACGCAGCGCTCAAGCGGCCGGTCCACCTGTGGCTGCGGCCAGCGTCGGCCCCGCCCGTGCCGGAGGCGCGGCGCATGCTCGCCCGCCCCGCC
>CAZNSL010001228.1:0-1888 GCA_964574975.1 uncultured Alcaligenaceae bacterium
CCACGGTTCCAGGGGCTGACGCCCCTGGCTACCTACGGCCGCCCCTCCGGGGCTAAGACCGGCCGTTCGCTCAATAATGGCACGGCACCGACTTGATGGCGTTGATCACCTCATCGTCGGTGACCTCCTCGGTGGTGCCGAGGAAGCTGGTGTCGCGGCGGTCCATGAGCAGTGCCCGGCCGCCGTCGGCATTGCCCCGCAGGGCCGTGATCAACGAACGCCGCTCGGTGTCGTTGAGGGGTCGGAAGTCCATGGTCGATTCTCCCTTCCTAGCTGACGCGTGATCGGGCGAACCTCACCGATCTAATCCCGGGCGGCCAACTCGGCCATCATAAGGTAAAACCCCTGATCGACCCGGGCTTCTCCAAGGTCCGCCGCGAACGACTCGCCGCCACGGACCCAGTAGTAGCGCACTTCTTTTCCTTCCAGCAACACCTGGACCGCCTGGTCATTTTCCGCCAAAGGCACCGTCGCCGCCAGGGCCGGCCCGTGCCGGCCTTGCACCGCGGCGAAGGTCACCTTCGCCTGTTGCCGGGCCAACCGGTCGAGCCGCTCGGCGTGCAGTTCGACCTGGTCCCACACCGGCCGCAGGGGCAGCGCCAAGTCCGGCCCCAGCGTCACCTCGACCGGCAGCGGGCGGTAGCCGCGGTCGCCCTCGGCCAACGCGTACCAGGAGAAGCACAGCTTCCCCAGGCACTGCCGGTGCGGCGTCGGTTGCCAGCCGACGCTGGGCGTCGGGCCGGGCTTGGCGTCGGCGGTGCCGATGCCGAAAACCCCCTCGCCGCCCCGCAACTGCCCGACCCAACGGCTATCGCCGCGGTAGTCCCCATCGCTGGGGTGCCGCAGGCTGCCGGGGTGCGTATGCACCACGCCGAGCAGCGTCAGCCGGCGATCGGCCTGCCGCACGATCCGGCTGCCGAGCGCCTGCGCGGTGCTGTTGAACCGCACGTGCGCCTGGCCCGAGTCGCGTTCGGCCCCGGCCGGTAACGTCGCCAAGGCGACTGCGTTGGCTCCGTCGCGCAGGCCGAGCAGAATCCAACCGGTTTCCTCGTCGCCGCGGTCGCCGGCCCGGTGGGTGGCGTACTCCTCGAACAGCGTCCGGCTGACCTCGTCGGTGAGCTGGAGGTGTTCGAGGGGCCGGGGTGCTTTCGCGGCCGGGGCCGCGGGCACCGGCCGCATTGCCGGGGGCGGTTTGGTGACGCGGCGGTAGAATTCGGCCGCCTCGCCCGCCCAGTACCGCCACAACGCCTTGGCCCCAATCGCCCCGGCCCTCCTGCCCGGTCCGCGCGACCGCCGCTCGAACCGCATTTACCGTAACGGGCCGGCGCGCACTTGTCAAAGGGAGTTGGATCGACGCATGAAGGACTATAGATCGTTTGAAATGTAAGATTCGAAATCGGGTCGCTCATGGGTCCGGCGTCGTCGCCGTGTGGCGCAGCAGATACGCACGCAGGAACTGCCGCGGCGTGCCGCGGGCGACCGTCTCGACCCAGACGACGACGTAGCGCGTCGAACCGCCGGAGGGCACGCGCACCTCGTCGCCGTCGGCGTAGACGATGGCGTCGCTGTCGGCCGTGCGCGTCGAGCCGTCGCCGATGTCCACGCCCGGTTGCAGGGTGAGGGCGTGCGTCCAGTTCGGGCTGCCGGCGTCGAGGCGGTGGCTCGGCACCAGCAGGCACGGCACGCCGGTCGCCAGCGGCGTCGCCGCGCCGAACGGCCGGTAGATGTCGCAGGTAGTCGGCAGGTGAAGTGGGGTTAGCATGGTCGGGTCGTGAGTGGTGAGTGGTGAGTGGGGTGCCTCTCGTTCCCAGGCTCTGCCTGGGAACGCACTGCCTTGGCGGCTCCGCCGCCGGTGCGAGGCAGAGCCTCGCGAGCAGTCCGTTCCCAG
>CAZNSL010001229.1:0-1887 GCA_964574975.1 uncultured Alcaligenaceae bacterium
GCGCGAGGCAGAGCCTCGCCAGCAGCCCGTTCCCAGGCAGAGCCTGGGAACGAGGACGGAGGACTCCACCGTGGACGACTCGCGCCGCAAAAAGCTCGTCCTCGGCGGTTTCGTCGCCGTCGCGGTGGCCCTGCTCGGCGGGCTGACCGTCATGTTCGGCGGTGCGCCCAAGCTGTTCGTTGCCAAGAAGCCGTACACCATCGTTTTCGACGAGGCTCCCGGCGTGCAGGTCGGCACGCCGGTGCGCCGCAGCGGCGTCGTCATCGGCGAAGTCACGGCCGTGGACCTCGACGACATCACGGCCAAGGTCCGCGTCGGCATCGTCCTCACCGATAAGTACACGATCAAGACCAACGAGCAGCCGGTCGTCGTCCAGGACATCTTCAGCCGCAACACCTCCATCGACTTCATTCCGGCCGGCACGAACCTCCCGTCGATCGAGCCGCCGCCGGGCGAGACGCCGAAGCTCCAGCCGCCGGTACCGCTCGATCCGAAGGACAAAGGCGCGGTGGTGCCGGCCGCCTTCCGCGACGGCGTGGCGGTGGCGCAACTGCCGCCCGGCAAGCAGCCGGAGCCGCCCGCGCCCAAGCCGGTCGAGCCGGTACCGCCGGGGTCGGTGATCCAGGGCCGGCCGTCCGGCGACGCCCGCGTCCTCATCGACCAGGCGCAGTCGCTGCTTCCCACGGTGCAGAAGACGCTCGACGCCATGCGCACGTCGATCGAGCGATTCGGCGCGGTTGCCCCGCGCATGGAACAGGGAGCGACGGAATTCGCCGAACTCGGCCGAGCGATCCGCGAGACCGTTCCGGAGATCCGCCGCACGAACGACGAGATTCGCAACCTCGTGACCAACGTCCGCGTCTCCGCGCCGGAGTTCCGGCGGACCAACGACGAGTTGCAAGTCGCCATCCGCACCTTCGCCGAACTCGGCGAGCAGGCCAACGTCCTGTTGCAGACCAATCGCGGCAAGATTCAGACGACCGTCAACAACGCCGAGCAGGTGTCGAAGCAGGCGACGGTGGCGCTCCAGCGCATCACCGACCTGCTGAGCGAAGAAAACGTCCGCAACGCGACGGCGACCTTGCGGGCGGCGCAGTCGGCCAGCGCCCAGCTCGACGCGGTGCTGCGCGACGCGAACACGCTGGTGAAGGAAGGCACGAACACTTCGCGGCAGGCGACCGCGGCGCTCAAGCAGGCAGAGGCGACGTTCAAGACGGCCGACGGTGCGCTGGCCAACATCAACACCGCGACGAAGCCATTCGCCGAACGCTCCGACACCATCCTGCGCAATCTCGACAGCGCCCTGTACCAGCTCAACCGCACGCTCTCGACGGTCGGCGAAATGATCGGGCCAATCGGCCGGGCCGACGGCACGATCTCGCGGCTGTTCACCGACCCGTCGCTGTTCAACAACCTCAACCAGGCCGTGATGACGGTCGCTTGCCTGGGGCCGCGGCTCGACCGCATCCTCAAGGACATCGAGGTGTTCGCGGACAAGATCGCCCGGCACCCGGAGTCGATCGGCCTGGGCGGGGCGATCCGGCCGAGCGCGGGCCTGAAGGACATGCCGACGCCACAACCGCCGCCGGGACAACACTTCCGCAAGCCGTAACTCGCGTTAGGTTAGCCGCGACGCGGAGTCTGCGGAGCGGATCGCGCGACTCCTCGCGCGCTCCGCTCCGCAGACTCCGCGTCGCGACTAACCGCGCTTACCAATCCGCCCCCAGCACCTCGCCGCCGGCGGGCGTCACGGCGGCCTTGAGCGTCTTCTCGCTGATTTTCCAGTTGACTGTCCGCACCGACCCGTCGGCCATTGCCGCAAGGAACCCGCCTTGCCGCCAGAGGCTGCCGACCTTGGGCAACGGCCCGTTGAGATCGAATGCCATA
>CAZNSL010001230.1:0-1887 GCA_964574975.1 uncultured Alcaligenaceae bacterium
GCCAACCGTCAAGGAAATCGTTCGCGCGACCGACTTCGACTCCGCCAAGGCAAGCGCACAACGCGTCCTAAGCATGACGACAGTGGACGACATCAAAGGCTTCCTGACGCAGCGGATACGGGAGCTTGCTCCAGATATCGCGATGTTCGATACGTTCCAGTGAGCAACGGACGATACTGACTCGCGGTTGGCCGAGGAGAACGGCACGATTACAATTAGGCCAACACACACCGCCACCGACCGAGGACTTTAGTGTCCGGCCAACTGCTCGACCGTCCGAACGCTCCGCCAGGCCGACACCTCTCGTCGGCGCAAGTTGCCTATCTGCTGATGCTCGTCAGTTCGCTCGCCTTCGCGGCCATGACGACGTGCGGCCACGCCCTGGCCAGCCGTTGCGACTGGCGAATCACCGCGGTTGATCGCGCCGCGTTGGCCCTCGTCATCGTGTACGTGGTCGCGAAGCGCGCTGGTGTTCCGCTAGTGTTCCGCGGGCCACGGACACTCTGGGTGCGCTCGATTGTCGGCAGCGCAGGCATGCTACTCACCTTCTACGCAATGAAGGAACTGCCCGTTAGCACGCTCTTAACACTTACGAACACCTTCCCGATCTGGGTAACGCTCCTGGCCTGGCCGGCCCTCGGCGAGAGGCCGACAGCCACCTTCGGACTTGCCCTGGTCAGCGGTGTCTATGGCGTCTACCTGATCGAAAACCCTCAGGATGGGCCGATCCGTCCGGCGACATACGCAGCGCTCGGTGCTGCGGTCTTGACGGCGGTGGTCATGCTCGGCTTGCACCGCTTGCGGCGGGTGAATTCGCTCGCCATCGTCGTCCACTTTTCGGGAGTGGCGACGGTCGCGTGCCTCGGTTACGCCGTGGCGACATTTGCTGGCCAACCCATCGACCTCGGTGCCCTCCGGCGGCCCGACGTGGTCTCGCTGTTGCTAGGCGTCGGTGCCCTCGCGTCGGTCGGGCAGATTGCTATGACACGAGCGTTTCGAACAGGCGCGCCGCAGCGCCTCGCGGTGGTCGGATTGGCTCAAGTCGTGTTCGCCATGGGTTTCGAACACCTGTTTTGGCCGGCGGCAATCGCGCGCGAGTCGTTGGCTGGGACGGTGCTGATTCTTGCCCCCGTGGCCTGGCTGTTGGCCCGCCGTCGGGCTTGACAGTTTGCGGCAATCCGGCGACAGTACCGCGTTCAACGGGGCAAGGACGCCGCCGCATGGGTTCGCATCGTCTTCTCGTCGTCGTCGCGGACGATTTCGGCATCGGGCCGGAGACTAGCCGCGGAATCCTCGAGCTCGGCCAGGAAGGCCGCGTGACCGCCACCGTTCTACTCGTCAATTCTCCCTACGCCGCCGATGCCGTCGCCGCGTGGAACCGCGCCGGCCGACCGCTCGAACTCGGCTGGCACCCGTGTCTGACACTCGACGCACCGCTCCTGCCGCCGGAAGTAGTCCCAAGCCTAGTCGATTCGACCGGCCAGTTTTGGCGTCTCGGTGCGTTCTTACGGCGAATCGCATGCGGTCGCATTCGCGTCGCAGAAGTTTTCGCAGAATTGTCCGAACAGTGCCGTCGCTTTGCCGCGCTTGTCGGATACCCGCCGCGGGTCGTGAACAGCCACCAGCACATCGCACTCTTCCCTCCCGTGGGCCGCGCCTTGTTGGACGTGCTAGCGGACCTGCCGAAGCGACCGTTTCTCCGCAACAACTGCGAGAGCTTATCCAGCCTGATGCGCGTACCGGGGGCACGGCTCAAGCGGACGGTCTTGTCGGCGCTCGGCCGAAAGTTCGCCCGCCTATCGGCGGCGCGAGAGTTTGCCGGTTGCGAAGAGTTTTTGGGTGTGACCGACCCACCCTGCGTCGCCGACGAGCAATTCCTGGTGCGCT
>CAZNSL010001231.1:0-1886 GCA_964574975.1 uncultured Alcaligenaceae bacterium
AGATGTTGCGCCGGTTGAACTTGACCGTCTGCTTCGGCAGCTTGTCGTAGTCGAACAGACGGATCACCCGCGGCACCTGAATCTCGGTGTTCACGGTGCGCACCCAGTCGTCGTCCGCCTCGCGGAAGTTGGCGGCCCGGAACTCGCTCAGCTCGCGCCAGGTCACGAAGTCGTACGACGCGAATTGCCCGTTCTCCAACGCGACGACCTCGGCCAGGTCCTTGCACAAGAGGCAGAATGCCCGCTTGACGCAAATGACGTGGACCGCCATGAACATCTTGTTCAGGACCAGGACGCTCGCCTCGAGGGCCGGGGCGGGGCTACGACTCATGTGCGTTCCTCTCTCCCGGGGGGTTGTCTGGGGGCCGCCGCACGCGGCCGGCGTCGAGCCGGACCAGCGGGCCGTACACCCGGTTAGACGGGCGCGAGCCGCCGTAGGTTCGATGATCGTCGAGCTTATCCTATCAAGCCGACCCGACCAAACGCAAGCGGCCGGACGAACGAATCGCGTCGGCGGATTCACGGCTTCTTCATTCGCGGCAATCCATTCGCCGCTCCCGTAGGGTGGGACGAGCTTGGCGAGTCCCACCGCAGCGGCGGAGTCGCTGAGCGTTCGCGGTGGGACTCGTTCCACTCGTACCACCCTACGAGGTCGACTACGAGGGTTACATAAGTACGCTTCATTGTAGCGCCGCCGCCAAGCGGTCGAGTGGGGCACCGGGACGCACCGCCCATACGTCGAGCGTCAGCCCGTCGGCCAGCGCGTAGCGCCGCCGCCTCGTTCGTCGACCGGGGTACGCCAGGGCCGCCCGCTTTAGGCCAAGAGCAGCCGCGTACGCCAGGGCCTGGTAGGCGTCATCGGTGACGACGCCGGCCGACGGCAGCCGCTTCCACTTCGCGTCCACGACCGCAACCGGCTCGCCGCCGCGCTCGACGAGTACGTCCGGCCGCAGGTGCCACGGCGGCCCCGTAGCCGCGGCGTCGAGCCAGACCTGCGACCGCACGCGCCATCCCGGCCGGCCGGCGAACGCCGCTGCCAGCTCGGCCGCGACGAAGCGCTCGAATGCGCGCTCCAGGTCGATCAGGAACGCCGGCCCGACAGTCCCACCCGCCGCTTCGCCAGGGGCGAGGCCGTCGGCCAAAAGACGCGCCAGTGCGAGCGCGGCGGCGTACCCCGCCGGCTCGTCAGCCACATCGGCGATGTCTGCGACGACTTCGGCGAAGTGGGGCCGCAGCGCGTTCAATTCGGCGCGAGCCTCGGCTCCGAGGTCGGGGTGCGTCCGCGTCCGTTCGACGACGGCGAGCAAACGGCGGTTGGCCGGCACGTCGGCGGTGAACTCGTCGCGGCGACTGTGCAACACGTCGCGGCGGAACTCGGTCGCCTGTTCGGCGAGGGCGAGCCGGCCCGTCAGCGTTGGGCCGACTTCGCGCCGTTCGACGTAGCCGCGGTACAAGCCGACGACCGTCAATTCGCGGAGTCGCTTGGCGAAGCGACGAGCGAGAACGTCGAGGATCGCGTCGGACGGGGCCGGCGTCGTGGCGTCGTTCGGGGCCAGTGGGTCGAGGAGGCGGAGCAGGTCGCCGGGCGGCAGTTTCGGCCGGATGACGAGGCGAGTGTGCGGACACGGCAACACGCCGACGATGCCCCGGGCGGTCAGGCGGTAGCGACCGCGCTCGGCCGTCGGTACAACCTCGACGCGACCGCGGTAGTGCGCGAGCAGGAAATCGGCATCGGCTCGCCCCAGGGGGACGACGCGATGGGCGCGCTCGGTCAGGCGCACGACGCGAGGCATCGCGTCAGTGTACGGTTCGCGCCGCTTCGTAGAAGCGTTCTCGCCCGATCGCTTCTGCGAAGCGGCGCGAACCAGAATCACTCCCCGAGCGCG
>CAZNSL010001232.1:0-1881 GCA_964574975.1 uncultured Alcaligenaceae bacterium
CGCGGGCGAACGCGGCCATTTCCTCGAACGTGAGCAAATCGTGGCGGTCGAGGAAGGTCACGTCCTCCGGCATGCAGTAGGTGCAGCGCAGGTTGCACCGATCCGTCACGGAGACGCGTAGGTTGTTGTGGGCGCGGCCGAAAGTGTCGATGAGGCTCATGGCCGCTCCACCCATTCGGCGGTGCCGTCGGCGCGGTTGTCGCGCTTCCAGATCGGCACCAGTTCCTTGAGCCGGTCGATGGCGTAGCGGCAGGCGTCGAAGGCGTCGGCCCGGTGCGGGCAACTCACGGCCACGACGACGCTGATTTCGCCGACGCCAAGCCGGCCGAGGCGGTGGACCATCGCCGCATCGCCGACGGGCCAGCGCGAGCGCACATCGGCCTCGATCTCGGCCAGCTTCTTCTCGGCCATGCCGGGGTATGCCTCGTAGTCGAGGGCAAGCGTGACCGCGTCGCCGGTGAGGTCGCGGACGGTGCCGAGGAAGGTGGCGACCGCTCCGCAGTGGGGCGAGCGCACCCGTTCCGTCAGGGCGGCGTGGTCGATCGGGTCGTGGGTCAAGGCGATCATCCGCCGGCTGTCCCCGTCGCTGGTTCGCCGTTCAACGGAGTATCCGGTGGTAGTCTCTCCATGCGCATAATGTGGAGGAAGTCGATGTATGCGTGACGCTCGTAATGCTTGTGTTCGGGTTTCTTAGGGATGCCCACGACGGCGGACCTTCGGCCGAGCATTATCAGTTCGGGGTGTAAAATGTCGATGGTCGACCCATCCGTCAAATAAATGCGAAACGGCACGAACGGCCGCGTCCCAGCCATTAGTGCCAAATCCTCGAACGACATGACTCGCCTCCACTCACGGGCGGGATCACCGCGGCCACCGCGCCGTCATGGATCATCGTAGCATCTTCGGCGAATTCTTCGTCCACCGCCACCGCGCTGCGGGCCAGCACAGCCGTTAACTCCGGGTACGTCGCCGCGAGCGCCGTCCGCAGGTCGGCGACCGTCGCCCCGGCCGGCAGTTCGACGGCAACCTCGCGGATGCCCGCCAACTCGCGCGCCCGTGCGAACAGCAGCACCCGCACCGTCATGCTTCGAACCGCCTCTCCAACTCCGGCATCAGGCCGTAGGCCAGTGCCAGGTATTGCACCGGGTGCAGAGTTCTCTTGCCGCTGCCCTCCTCCATCTGCAAGCGGCAGGTGCTGCACTCCGTCGAACCGAACATCACTCGCGGCCGGTTCAGCTCGTCGATCATCGCCCGGCCCGCGGCCAGCGACGTGGCGTAGCCGTCGGCTCGCAGGCCGAAGGTGCCGGCCATGCCGCTACAGCCTACGTCCACCGTCTGCACCCGCAGCCCCGGAATCAGCCGCAATAGCTCCGGCCCGGCCGGCTCGCCGCCGAGGGCCTTCAGGTGGCACGGGACGTGGTGGCCGAGCATCAGTTCGATCGGCCGGAAGTCGGTGCGCAACCGGCCGGCGTCGCGCAGTTCGGCGAGGAACGCCGTCAGCTCGACGGTCGCGGCGGCGACGAGGTTGGCGTCGGGGTCGTCGATCAGGTCGAGGTATTCGTGCCGTAATGTCAACGCGGCGGTCGGCTCCGAGCAGACGATGCGATAGCCGGCGCGGGCGAGCGGGGCTAGCACCCTGAGGTTGGCGCGGGCGACCTCGCGGGCCGTGTCTACGTCGCCGTGGGCGAGTGCCGCCATGCCGCACGAGCGCTGGCCGCGCGGTACGAACACCGGCACGCCGTTGTGCCGCAGCACGCGCACGGCCGCTTCGGCGATCTGTGGATCGTGGTAGTTGGCGTAGGTGTCGACGAAGAGGGCCACTGGAGCCGTGGGGGGGGGGGGGGGGGGGGGGGGGGGGGGGGGGGGGGGGGGGGGGGGGGG
>CAZNSL010001233.1:0-1877 GCA_964574975.1 uncultured Alcaligenaceae bacterium
CTTGGTCGAGTTCGACCTCGACGTAGAGGCCGTGGTCGTCCTCACGCAGCACTGTCGGGACACCGATCGGCAAGGTGTACTCGCTCATGCCGTGGTCGAACTGGGAGCGGATCTGGCCGGCTCGCTGCGCCAAAGTCCGTTTGAACGCCCCGCGGGCGAGGGTCTCGACGAAGTCGCCTTCCCACGAATGAATCTCGGTGGGGGTGTCGAACACGGCGGCGTAGCCGACGAGGGTGTTGCCGTCGCCGACAGGTTCGATGTCGTCGAAGCGCGCACGGATGAGGTCGTCTCGAGGATGCATGCGAGCGTCCTTAGGTTGAGGGTGCGAAAGCGGCAGGCTTAGAGCCGTTCGCCGGCGGAGCGGCCGGGGCGGGTGCGGGCAGGCCGAGCGGCTGAAGTTGCACGGACAGCATCCCGGTGTGAGAGCCGGCAAGGACGGTCAGGTCGTCCGCCGCGACCGCAGCGATGACTGCGTCAGGGTCGTAGCCGGCTTCGATCAGCGCCTTGATGCTGACCGCGTCCACCGCCCGAATGTCGGCGGCGTCTTTGAGGTCCTCTTGCAGGAACGGGATGTCGCGGTCGTCGTACCACAGTTCGGCGCCCTGGGGCACTTCGACGATGTTCGCCAGCGCCGCCGCAGCAGACCGCCATGTTGGCCGCGCCCAGCCGTCCGCGAACTTCCGACGCGCCTGGCCGTAGTTCGAATACGTCGCCGCTTGTAGTCCTTCGGACAGGCCGACGATGACGGGCGGCACACCCCCGGCAGCCGCGATGCGGGTCTCTCCGGCTCCCTGGGTGACCTTGAAGTTCATCTGCTCGAAGCTGGACCCGACAACCTTGGCGTCCGCGCCGCCGCCAAGCACCAACGTCTTGTAGGCGTTCGTCATCCCGGCGTGACCTTCGGCAAGCATCTCGCTGAACACCCGGACTTGTTCCTGGGTGACCTGCGCGTCGAACTGCACCACCATGTTCGGGGTCGCCGCATGTTCGAAGAACTCGAGTTTGTGCTGTGTCGCTGACGAGTCGGCGTCGATCTCGCGCAAGATCGGGGTGAGCCACGACATGCCTCGCCACGCCGCTAGCGGGTCCGGGATCGGCGACCAGTGCACCACCTCGGTGATCGGCAGCATCGCTGCTGCCTGCGGCTTGCTGGGTGGCCCGTACAGGTAGCCAACAACCTGGGCGCCAAGGTCGGCGTCGGGGTCGTCGGTCGTGGAGAGGATCGTGACCCAGTCGGGCCGTAGCCGTCGGATCTGGCGGCGCTTGCGGTCGTGCCACAAGAAGGCGTTGCCTGCGAGAGTGACGTCCTGTTCCATGCGGCACAGCAGTTCGCCGGTGGTGCCGTTCCGCCACGGCCGCTCCAATATTTCGAGCGCAGGGGTGCCGAACAGGTCGCCGGGACGGCCAGACCGGAGGCCGCGGAACTTGAACCGCGCCTCGGAGAACAGCAGCATCCGGGCGAGCGACACGGCGAACACGACACCGTTCGCGCGGTACGCCTGCGCTACGAGCGCGCCGTAGTTGCCGTCGACACGTTCGCCGCCGTTCGGGCCGTACGTTGTGACCGGCGACGATGTGGCTTGCGCCATCTGCGACAGCCACCAGTCCATCCCCGACCGCGCCTCGACTCCAGAGGCAGAGCGTCGGGTCATGCGTGCTAGAGCGTTACCCACCGCTACCACCTCCGATCGGTACGACGAGTAGCGCTGCCCACAAAGTCAACAGCAGCCCGGCCACGATCAACGCGGCCGGCACGGACCACATCGCAACGCCAGCGACAATGAGTCCGAACGCCGCTGCGAGCAGGACCGCCGCGGGGATCTGGTCGCGAGTCATAGATGCATCGCGAACGGTGCCACAGCTGTCTCCCGTTCTCG